>NZ_FOVS01000026.1:0-83558 GCF_900115235.1 Pseudomonas sp. NFACC24-1 | reverse complement strand
TGCGCAACTCGAAGTCGCCACCGTTGAGGGCCAGGCCATCGGCGCTGATGTTGCCGTCGGCATCCTGGGTGGTCTTGCCGCTGATGTTCAGGAACACGTTGCCGCTGGTGGCCAGCCCTTCGTTGATCGCCAAGTCACCTTGGGTACCGATGCTGACGTCGCCAGTGTTATTCACACCAGTGGTGACTTTCACCACGTTGCCGTTGCCATCGGTTTCGGTCAGCGTGCCGACCTTCAGGTTACCGGTGTTGTTGAAGGCGACCTTGCCCGCCTCGCTGGCGATGTCACCCACCACGTTGCCGTTGTTGCGCAACTCGAAGTCGCCGCCATTGAGGGCCAGGCCGTCGGCGGTGATGTTGCCGTTGGCATCCTGGGTGGTCTTGCCGTCGACATTGAGGAACACATTGCCGCTGGTGGCCAGTCCTTCGTTGATCGCCAAGTTCCCTTGAGTGCCGATGCTGACGTCGCCGGTGTTGTTCACCCCGGTGATGGTTGTCTGCGTGCCGTCGGCATGGGTCGCGGTCAGCGAACCCACCTTGAGGTCTGCGCTGTTGTTGAATTGGACCTTGCCCGCCGCGCTGGCGATATCGCCAATCACGTTGCCGGTATTGCCCAGCGCGTAATTGCCGCCCAGCAGCACCAGGCCGCTGGCATCCAGCTTGGCCCCGGCGTCGCCGGACTGGGTGGTGTTGCCCGCCACTTCCAGGGTGATGATGTCGTCGGCACGGGTCTGGCCCTGGCTGGCATCGTCGCGAGGGCCGTTTTCTATAGTGATGCCTTTTACCAACGTCAGGTCGTGATCGGTTTTCAGGGTGACCGCTTCATCGGAGGTAATCCCCACAGTACCGTCCACGGTGCCCACCGTCAGGTTGCCGTTGCCGGCAAATGCCAGGCTGCCGACATCGGCGGCAATGACACCCACGTCATGCCCGCCCTTGCCCAGCTGGAAGTCACCTTCGCCGCGCAAGGCCAATTCGTCTGCGGTAATGGTCGCGCCAGCTCCCTGAGTCGCACCTTGGCCCGCGTCGACGCTCAGCGTCAGCCCCTTGCCGGTGGTGCCGTCTTCGTCGGTGCCTTCGGGATCCTTGAGCATCAGATCGCCCAGCAGGTCCAGGACGCCGTTGGCGACCAGGGCCAGATCGTCCTTGAACGTCGCGCCTTCATCGTCGACGGTGATGTTGCGCGTCTTGTCGTTGCCGATGACGACCTTGTCGAAGCCATCCTGGATGTTGGCCAGGTCAGCGCCGGACAGCACCAACGGATCGTTAGGCCCGGTCACCTCCGGGTCATCGCTGCCGCCCAAGTGGATGTCCAGGCCATCGGTCTTCTGCTGCAGGGTGAGACTGTCGCTACCGGAAATGCTCGCGGCGAGATCGATTTCGTCGGCGGTCAGGCTTGTATCGCCCTGGGTGAGCAGGGCCTGGCCGACCGTGAGGGTGTCCGCCACAAGGTTCAGGTCGCCGGTCTGGGTCATGCCGGCGACCGGCACGCCTTGCGGGTTTGTCGGAGTCAGGCTATCGGGAATGGTTACAACGCCGACGGTCAGGTCATCGACATCGGCAAAGCTGACCGTGCCGGTGTCGCTGGCGATGGTGTTGACGTCATTGGCCGCGTTGTCGAGGTCATGGGTGGCGCCATCGCCCAGCAACACCAGGCCATCGGCGACAATGGCGCCGCCGGCGGTCTGGTCGACCTTGCCGCCGTTGCTCTGCAACACCAGGACGGGGGCCGGCTTGGTGTCATCGTTGCCGGTGCCCGGGGCGTCGGCCACGGTCAGCTGGTCGTTGATGTGGATATTGCCGGTGCCGGCATTGAGGACGAGGTTGTCGTCGATGCGGGTCGCTTCGATGATGTTGATGTCACCGGTCATGTCCGCGCCGCCGATGTTGACGGAGGTGAACCCGTCGCCCAGCGCGCCGATGTCGGTGCCGGTCAGTTCCAACGAACCGGGGGCGTCGCCAGTGCTGCCGCCCACTGCGATGTTTTTGCTCGGCGTGTTGGTCTCAAGGGCGATGCTGCCATTGCCGGTGACACTGCCGGCGCCGCCGTTGAAGTTGATGTCGTCCGCCTTGATGGCCAGGTTGTTGTCGGTGCTGTTGAGGCTGCCGTTGAACGTGATGGAGCTGCCTTGCAGGCCCTTGCTGCCCGAAGTGTCGGTCTTGATGTTGTCAACGTACAGCGAGCCACCGACCTGCTTGCCGGCGGTCTGGTCGAAACTGCCCGAGACGAACACGAATTTGTACGTGCCGGCCTTGTCGGCCGTAGCCGTGTGGCTTTGCCAGTTCACCGCCCCCGTGCCGTTACCCGTTTCATTCAGGATGATCTGGTATTCGCCGGTATTGACGTTCAACAGGTAGCCAAAGACATCGTAGGTATCGCCGCCCGCGACCGGTTTGTAATCGAAGCTGACCTTTTCCCCGGCGGCCAGGGAGACCGTGCCCTCGCTCACGACCGAAGGGCCACGCATGATGCAGCCGGCGGGTGCGTTGAGGCAGTTGGAGGTATTCTCGGTCCCCAGCAGCAGCGCGGCGCCGCCGTCCTTGCCTTGGCCAGCGGCAGCGACCGGGGTGAGGGGTTTGTAATTCATGTTGCCCTGGTCGCCTGGGGAAACGCTCGGCGCATTGCCGTTCGTGGGCGAGGTCGTCGGCAACGTCGGGTCATTGGGCGAGACCACGCCATCCACCACGGTGACGCCCGTGAAGAACTGGTCGATGGAGGTCTTCCACCCGACCAGGCCATTTTCGAAGTCGGCGTTCAGGAATTGTGAAGTGCCCAGCTCAACCGCACCGGTGTAGACCTGCTCGCCGCGGGTGAAGACTTTTGCGCCGTTGATAAACGTCTTGCCTGCGCCACTGGTGGTCGCATACAGGGCGCCCAGCGCGCTGTTACCGCCGACCATGTCGCTGAAGATGATCGAGCCCGAACCGGCATCGACGCGCAGTTCGCGGTTGTTGGCAACCGCATCGGAGTCCACCACGCCGGCAAATACGACATTGCCGCCGTTGCTCTTCAAACTGACGTCGGTGTTGAGCGCGATTTTGCCGTTGAGAATCAACGCCAGGCTGTTGCCATTGCCAGCGCCGCTGGCATCGATGTCACCGTTGAGGAAGATATTGCCGAAGACATAACGGCCTGTTGCGCCGTCGTCGTGTCCCGACTGCAACGTCAGCGTCCGGTCGCCGCTGACGCCCTGCGGGGTGTAGTCGCCGTTCCAGTGAATGGTGTTGTCGGCCTTGATTGCCACATCGGTGCCGCCGGCCAGGGCGGTGTCGATCGCGTCGAAACCGACCGTGGCGGCTTGGCCGTTGGCGCCGCCCGTCAGCCCTCCATTACCCGGCCCCACGGTGACACTGTCCGGGTCGAGCAACCACAAGCCACCCTTGCCGTTCTTGGCCGAAGCATCGGCGGCTTTGCTCACCGCCAGCTTGGCACCGCTGGTCTCGATCTTGCCGCCGTCGCCGCCCTTGGCACCGCCGGTGGCTTTCAGCGTGCCATCCACCCGCGTCACACTGCCCGGCTTCTTGGTATCCGACCAGGCCACCACGGTACCGCCCTTGCCGTTGTCGGTCGCCGATGCATCGAGCACGGCACCGGCGGCGATGGTGGTCTGGCTGGCCTGCTTGATCGCCGGGTCCTTGCCTTGCCAGCTACCGCCCACATAAATGTCGCCGCCGCCCTTGGCGCCGGTGGCGTCGAGCTCAGCGCCGCCGTTGATCGCGACACGCTCGCCGGTCACGACGATCTTGCCGCCCTTGCCGGTCTCGGAGGACACATCGATTCGCCCGGCGACTTGCACACCGCCCTGATCCCCCATCAGCGTCACCACGCCGTTTTCACCGATATCCAGGGAACGGGCTTCGATCAAACCGGTGTTGTTGATGACGGTGCTCGCCAGGGTTTCCGCCGCACGGGCGGTCAGCAGGATGCGGCCGGCATCGGCACGAATGGCGCCGCCGTTTTCGATCAACGCTTGAAGCGCACCTTCTTTCACTTCCAACTGCACCGGCCCGCCCAGGTCGAGCGTCACGACACTGCCGGCGCCCAGCAGCACATTGCCCTTGTTCGCGGTGATGTTGCCTTCGTTGACGATTTTTGCGGCGATCAGGGCAATGGTGCCACCTTGCGCGGCATTGATGTTGCCCTGGTTGACCACTGAGGCGGTGCTGTTGCCACTGAAACGGTAGTTGCCCGCGAGGAAGTCTTCTGTGGTCATGTTGAGCGTGGACGCGACCAAGCCGCCTACATCAACCTGGGCACCGGGGGTAAACAGGACGCCGTTGGGGTTGACCAGGAATACTTGGCCGTTGGCTTTCAGTGCGCCCTGAATCACCGACACATCCGAGCCCAACACGCGGTTCAATGCGACAGACGCCGCGCCCGGCTGGATGAACTGGACGGTGTTGCCTTTGCCGATGGAGAAGCTCTGCCAGTCAATTGCGAGCTTATCGCTACCCTGATGAATGGCCATGTTGTTGCCGTTCTGATGAACACTGCCGTTACCCGCCACGATATTGCCGCCCGACGGTAACGCTCCCGCCGTGGCAACCGAAGCGAAGACCCCGCCACCCACGCCGATGACCAGGCTGAGGGATTTGCGGCTTTTGTCTTTGCCTTGGCTTTTGACCAACTCTGATGCCACCTGCCACGCGCCCAACACAGCATTCCAGACTACTCGGTAAGCTCGGTTCATTTTTGTTCACTCATCCTTAATACGGCTGGCCGCGCCACGATGATCAGGCGGTTCGCAATCAACAAATCAAATGGAAAACCGCATCCGGACGGATGACGGCTCGAAATCCCAAAGTGCTCCGTTCCATCATGTCTGCGGTAAGCGGGGTGATACCTTTGCTGGAGCACCCACGGCTTTTGATTGAGGGGATTGAGTGAATTTTTTTTGATCTGGAGGGTGTTCGACACTGGAATACCTGTGGGAGCGAGCGTGCTCGCGATAGCGGTAAACCAGACACCATTGATGTCGCCTGACCCGGCCCTATCGCGAGCAAGCTCGCTCCCACAGTGGCCTGTGCCCGGCCTATCTTCGCTTTGGGGCTTCGGCGGTGTGCAGCTAAGATGGCCGCAGAGAAACCACAGGGAAGACAGGCGTGATGCAATCGCAATTCGATCCGTTGGTTCATATCGATTGGAAAACACCGGGTGGCGACTTGCTCGGGCTGTTGCAGCATTACTACCCCGACATCGGTGTGTTTGCCGGCCCGGGGTTCGAGGCGTTGTTGGATGAGTTGTCCAACGAGATGCCCGAGGTCTGTTTCGAGGCGCTGGTGCCGGTGTTGGCGGGTCAGGGTTATGACTTGTGGAACCTGGATGCCGGTGGCGACGATTATCGGCCGGTGATTGTCCCGGTCGATCAGCGCGAGGCGTTTGCCCGGCATTGGCAAGGCCAGCGCGGCGAGCCGAGGTTCACCGCGAGTTTGATCGGGCCGCCCAAGCCTGACGCCGTCCAACGCAAGCCGGCCAAGCCCAAGCGCGGCAAGGTGAAGTGGTTGCAGGAAGTCCATGACTATCCCGGCGCCACCTATGTGCATGAATACAACTACCGCAACGGTTGGGCCGCCATCACCGAGCAGGACGAAGACCAGTGGTTGTGCTTTCTGATCGACTACAACCAGTGGCCGCCCGCCGAACAGGACATGCTTGAACAGCGGGCCGATGACGTGGACGGTGCAGACCTTCAGCTCATCGATGCCGATGCCCGGCGCAGCCTGTGGAAACGTCAGGTCATACGCGGCGATTACAGTGCGGACGACCGCTACCAATACGAAATTCGTCAAGGCGATGAGATCGCGGCGTTCGGGCCTGTCGGGGTGCAGTGGCCGGAGTTTGAACAGCCCTGCGTGGTGGTGGGCTCGGAGATATTCGAACGTCAGCGCATCTACGAACCCGAGCATTTGACGCGGATCTGGCGGATCACGGCGGACAGCAGCGAAGTGATTTTCGAGTACGCGGATGAACTGACGATCCTGCCCGTCGGCCCTGGTCGTTTGCTGTTCATGCAACACAATGGGCCGAAGTGCTGGGTCTGGAATCAAGACCCGCCGCACCAGGCCATCGTCGCCCGGGCGATGCCCGCCGAGGGTTATAAACTCAGGGCGTCAACGGCTTACCTGGGGGGTGACGAGATCCTGCTGTTCAGCGAAGGCGCGCGGCAGAACGTCGAGCATTCGGGTTATCAGGAGACGGTGCTGTTGGCGTGGCGCTTCAACTTCATGACCGGTGCCAAGACCAAGGCGACGCTGGACGGTTTCGGCAGTGAACTGCGCCAGGACACGCGCTTGCTCGTCACCCAGCCCAAGCAAGTCATTACGTTGCGTACCTTTCATGGGCAGCTTCATGTTGCCCGGGGGCATGGGAATTGGTGGGTGTGGAATTACCGCGCCAATACGTTTGGGTCGCAGACGCTGGCGTGGTTTTGGAATCAGGACAGTAACGAGGTGGTGAAGCTGTCGACCCAGGACATTCCGCGGATCAAGCCAGATGTTCGTTATGTACCGGCGCAGGATCGCTACCTGGCGTTCGAGACGGAGTTTGTGGCGCGGCTGCCGGAATTCAGCGAGATGGTTGAGGCCAAGGGGGGTGAGGTTCTGTTGTTTGAGTGAGGGGGTTTTGCTGCGGGCGAAAAAGAAGGACTCCTGAGAGTAATGCCAGTCAGTCAAGCCCCAATCCGTGGGAGCAAAGCTTGCTCGCGGTTGGGGTTAGGCAGTCGACAACGCCATTGACAGGGCGGCCGCCATCGCGAGCAAGCTTTGCTCCCACAGGTTTTGTGTCGTTTGATCCTTAGCTGACTGGCCTTAGGCTCCTGAGAGTCCTTTGCACATGAAGTTACTCGATGACCGGATACCACGTCGCGTAGTTATCGCTGAAGTCTTCCAGCAAAGGGAACTCCTCATTGCGGATACCTTTCACGACCGCCTTTTTTCGCTCGAAGGCTTCTTTCATGTGTTCTTTGCACAGCTCGGCGGGTATGTAACACAGCCCATGCCAGCGATGGCGCCACGCGACTAACTGGCGATCGGTTTCTACGATAAAGACCGTCTTGTTCAGCGACTTGCGCAAGCGGGGTGCCGACGCGCCCTGCAACGGCCTGGGCACCCTGACTTCCTGTCCGAATTTATCCCAACCCGCCCATTGGCTGTAAAACCTTAGACGGGTGTCGTTGTTGACCGAGAGAAACTCATAGTAGGCAACGCCTGGCTGGGGTTGGGCCATCTCACAATACCGACGCATCAGCGTGGTGGAGATATTGCCTATCTGGTCGTCAGGTAGACGCTCAAGGACCTTGCGCAAGTGATGGAAGTCATTGAAACCGAACTCTTTGCAGAGGTGGGTGAGTCGTTGGCAATAGGTGTATTCACCAATGACCAACACCCGAGCCAACCCTTTGAGATCGTCAATACACTCGGCCGCGTTTGAAAGGAACATAGCTTCACTCCTTTAGCCAAATCGAAGACGAGCTTCGACTAGCATGCTGCTTGCCGTGGCTAAATAAGTGGGTAAGTTCACTTAGATTTTTCGTATTTCCCATCGCAGCAGGGAGGCTACTTGTGCCCGCGTGTATAAAAACACAGAGCCACCTGCGAGGCAAACCATCCGGTGGGCCACTCGCTAACGCCACGGGTTTGCCTAGACCTGCAGCACGCCGCGAAACCCGCGCGCCGCGGAATACGACTGCACGCCATTGTGGTAGATGAACACCCGGCCATACCGGTAATCGCCAAAAATTTCCCCATCGAGCGAGCGAAGCTCTGGAGGGGTCGCCAGCCAGCTGGACGTCTTGGCATCAAACTCACCGAGGGTTTGCAGGGCTCGGTATTGGTCCTCCGTCAGTAGGGCGATGCCCATCGCTTCGGCCATTTCGATGGCACTGCCTTTGGGCTTGTTCTCCTTGCGCGTCTCCAGGGCCGCGCGGTCGTAGCAAAGGCTCCGGCGACCGGCCGGACTTTCCTTGGCACAATCGCAGAAGGTGACAGCGCCGGTGTTCGGGTCGAGGCCGATCACGTCTGGCTCGCCGCCGGTGGCGTCCAGGGCTTGGAGGGACTCCAGGGCATTGGGGTTGTTTTCGAGCCGGTTCCGGACGTCGGTCCAGGGGATGTCTAGGTGACGACTCAGGTTTTGTTCGAAGCGGGTTTTCAGGAAAACATCAAGATCCTTCCCTATGCGTTGCGTGACCGATACGAATTTTTCGTCACGACTATGCTGATTCAATACCTGATCAAAGTATGGCGTCACCCACTATCGGTCACTCGCGCGGCCTTCGAGCAGTCCTTCTCCTACGCAAAAATGACCGTCATCCGGGCGATCAAGGAATTGACCGACTTGGATATTGTTAAACCTGGAAAGGAACTGGGCGAATGGTGGCTAAAATGGCGTCATCGCGAGCAAGCTCGTTCCCACAGGAGGATTGTTGTTGCGAGGCCATTCCAGCATGAATGGCTAAGGTGAAGTAACCCTGGCGTCCATCACTGAGCACATGAGGCCCGTATGAAGAACTTCACGATTCAACGCATCGACCACATCGTCCTGCGTGTAAAGGACCTCGAGCGCAGCCTTGCTTTCTACACATCGGTGCTCGGTTGCGAGTTGAAGAAGCGCCGGGACGATCTAGGCATGCTTCATCTGGGCACCGGTGTTTCGATGATTGACCTGGTTGCTGTGGACGGGCCTCTCGGTCGCCAGGGTGGACCGGCAGCGGGAAAGCAGGGGCACAATGTCGATCACTTGTGCCTGCGAATCGAGCCGTTCGATGAACCAGCCCTCCTCGCGCATCTGGCTTCGGCGGGGCTGAGCGTTGAGAAGGCGCAGATGCGCTATGGCGCGGAGGGCAAGGGCTGGTCGATTTACTGCTTCGACCCGGACGGCAACCAGATCGAGTTGAAGGGGCCGGCGCTGGAGCCCTGAGCTTCAACTGGCGGGCAATCCCCTGTGCGGGCTTGCTCGTGTCTGGATCGGTGATGTTGACCGTGCGGGCGTCATCGCGAGCAAGCTTGCTCCCACAGGAGGTCGGCGGTGGACGCAATAGTGGCACTTCAGTAGCATTCACCCACATTATCGATCCTTCAAGGATGACTCATGCTCGCCCTGCCTCGCCGTCTTGTCCCGTCGTCAGCATTGTCCGCGTTGTTCGTATTGCTCGGCGGTTGCAGCGTCAACGGCAGTTACCCCGACGCCGTCGAACCGGACGCCGCCAAGTTGCGGTTCGTCGCCAATACCAGTAACGCCACGCTGGATTATTTCGATGCAGCCCATTGCGACGGGCAAACCACGGGCATTCTCAACAATCTGCTGCTGAGCGATACCGCGCGGCGGGTGGGGATGAGCGTTCCGGCACCCAAGGATGCCAAGGGCTACCTGGAGGTCAAGCTCAAGCCCGGCGAGCAGATTTACCTGCGCACCAACATGAACAGCGGTTATGCCGTGTGCGGCAAGGGCTTCAACTTTACCCCCGAGGCCAATGCCGAATACGAGGTGACCTTCAAGTCCGAGAAGAACCTCTGCCTGACTCAGTTGCAACGCTTGCAACGGGTCGACGGCAAGGACGTACGCACACCGATCCCGATCCTGAAAAAAGATTTCCCCGCCTGCGCCGGTCGCAACGCGCTGTTCCCCCAAACCTACCCGGACACGCCCCATCGCCTGGAGCTGATGAACCGGGTCATCGGGAAGAGCCTGGTCGTCACCGTGAAAACCGATCCGGCCAAGGAAAAAGTCGAGTCTTATTCGCCAGAAAAACTCGACACATTGATCAGCGAACGCAAGGCCAAGCTCGGCTTCGACCTGCCGCCTGACTACTGGACGCTGTACCGGGAAAACCTGAAGACATTTGGCGATGACATGGCGCAGAACAAGGCGCGCTCGCTGGAACGCTTCAAGGACGAATACCAGACGCGCCTGCGGCAGGTGAAGGATGAGCAGCTGGAACAATGGGCGTTGCCCAAAACCGCCAATGCCAAGCCGGAGAAAGCCGAGATCGATCTGGATGTCGCGATGATGGTGGAATACTTCCGGATCGGGAACGGGGTGACGGTCGAAGCGGTAGGTCATCACCTGGAAAGGATGGCGCAGATGGATGAGCGTTACGGGGTTTGTGCAAGGTTTGCGGAGTGCTGGAAGCGCAACTAGCAGGAGCAGCGCTGTACCGCCGTCATCGCGAGCAGGCTCGCTCCCACAAGGGGGCCGTGAACACCCGCCCACATCCAGCAGAAGCCCGATGGTTTGCCCGCCTGAACACGTCACCCAGCGGTGGATGATTTTTCTCCTAGACTTGACGTTGTCTGCTGTACGTCGGGTTCCGAAGAAGCCCGTACGATGAATGTAAAGGCAAAGGGAATTTCGCAATGCTCAAACCTGTATGGAAAGCGTTCGCCTGCACTCTGGCTTTCGGCGTGTGGGGCACGGTCATGGCGGCGGAGCCGATCGTCATCAAGTTCTCCCACGTGGTAGGCGACCAAACGCCCAAGGGCCAGGGCGCGTTGATGCTCAAGAAGCTGGTGGAAGAGCGGCTGCCGGGCAAGGTGAAGGTCGAGGTCTACCCCAACTCCACGCTGTACGGCGATGACAAGGAGATGGAAGCCCTGCTTCTGGGAGAGGTGCAAATCATTGCGCGGTCACTGGCCAAGTTCGATCAGTACACCAAGACCGTGCAACTGTTCGACTTACCCTTTCTATTCGACGACATCGCTGCAGTAGACCGTTTCCAGCAAAGCCCCGAGGGCCAGAAACTGCTCAAGTCCATGGAAAGCAAGAACGTCATCGGCCTGGCCTATTGGCACAACGGCATGAAGCAGCTGTCGGCCAGCAAGCCATTGCGCACCCCTGAGGATGCCCGTGGCCTGACGTTCCGGATACAGACCTCTGCGGTGCTGGAGGAGCAGTTCAAGGCGGTGGATGCCAAGGCCAAACCGATGATTTTCTCGGTGGTGTACCAGGGGCTGCGCACCGGCCTGGTCAACGGCACGGAAAATACCTATTCGAACTTCTACAACCAGAAGCTCAATGAGGTACAGAAATACGTCACCGAATCCAACCACGGCATACTCGACTACATGTTGATCACCACGTCGGACTTCTGGAACGGCCTGCCGCCGGATATCCGCAGCGAGCTGGAGAAGATCGTGGTCGAATCCACTGCCCATGCCAACCAGGAAGCGGAACGCTTCAACCAACAGGACAAGCAGCACGTCCTGGACGCCAAGACCACCGAGATCATCACCCTCACGCCGCAAGAACGCAGTGTCTGGCGCGAACGAATGAAACCGGTATGGGCGAAGTTCGAGAAAGAGATCGGTCCGGACCTGATCAAGGCGGCCGAGGCTTCCAACAGCGCCCAGTAACACCACCAGGCTTGACACTTTCCTGTGGTGAGGAAGCTTGCTCTCTCACCACAAAAGTGTCCGCCCCCTATCCCCAGCTGCACAGCACATTGCGTTATGATCCCCGCCTCTCCCTGAACAGAGCTTTTAGCACTGATGCTGTCGTCCACCCCCGATATCGCCCTTGCCCTGCCCCCTGTTCTGGTCGGCCCGCTGTTACGGCGGCTGGAGCCTGCGCGCCTGGTGATGTGGTTGGTGGGCACGCGAGCGTTGGCGTTGACGCTGCGCATTGACGGTGTCGGCGACCTGGCACTCGATGCATCACGGTGCACCGTGGTGCCGGTGGGGCAGCGGGCGTTTGTGCACTTGATCGATGTGACGCTCGACGCGCCCCTGCCCCGGGACGTGGCGATTGACTACGACTTGCTGGTGGACGGCGCCCCCATCGCCGAGTGGACGCCGCATCTGTTGTATGACGGCGCACAGTGCCCGAACTTCATGTTGCATTCGCGTATCGAGCAATTGGTTCACGGTTCCTGCCGCAAACCCCATTACCCGGCCAACGATGGCCTGCTCTGTGTCGACCGCCTGCTCGCGCAAAACCCGGCGCAACGCCCGGCACTGCTGATGATGAGTGGCGACCAGGTCTATGCCGACGACGTCGCCGGGCCCATGCTGCGGGCGATTCATGGGCTGATCGAACGCTTGGGGCTGTTCGAGGAATGCCTGGACGGCGCCGTCGTGGAAGACAGCGCCAAGCTCTATCAACATCCGGCCAGTTATTACCATCGCGCCGATTTGCTCCCGGCACTGGAGAGCAACGAAACCCTGCGCGAGCGGTTTTTCGGCGGGGCGCGCAAGCCGATCTTCACCAGCAGCAGCGCCGATAATCACTTGGTGACGTTTGCCGAAGTCATGGCGATGTACCTGCTGGTGTGGTCGCCGGTGCCCTGGACACTGATCGCTGTGCAGCCCCCCGAACTGACCGTCGAGCGGCGCCAGCGCTACGCCCTGGAACAGCGACGCATCGACGCGTTCAAGACCGGGCTGGGCGGCGTGGCGCGGGTATTTGCGCACCTGTCATGCCTGATGATTTTCGACGACCACGACATTACCGATGACTGGAATCTGTCCGCGCAGTGGGAGGAAACGGCCTACGGCCATCCGTTCTCCAAGCGCATCATCGGCAACGCCTTGATCGCCTACATGCTCTGCCAAGGCTGGGGCAACAACCCGGATGCCTTTGCGGACGTGCTCCCGCAAACCCTGGCCTTGAGCGACACTGCCCGAGATCGCTACCTCGACAGCGAACCACAGGACCGATTGATCGACACCCTGTTGGGTTTCCAGCAGTGGCATTACGTACTGCCGAGCACCCCGGCCCTGGTGGTGCTCGACACCCGCACCCGTCGCTGGCGCAGTGAGAACACCCTCAAGCAACCGTCCGGCCTGCTGGATTGGGAAGCCCTGAGCGAGTTGCAGCAAGAGTTGTTGGATCACCCCTCGGCCATCATCGTTTCACCGGCGCCGATCTTCGGCGTGAAGCTGATCGAGACCGTGCAGCGGGTGTTCAGTTGGTGCGGTTATCCGTTGCTGGTGGACGCGGAAAACTGGATGGCCCATCGCGGCGCGGCCCAGGTGATCCTGAACATTTTCCGACACTCACGCACACCGGGTAATTACGTGGTGCTGTCGGGGGACGTGCATTATTCCTTCGTCTACGAGGTGCTGATCCCACACCGCAAGGGCGGCCCGCGCATCTGGCAGATCACCAGCAGCGGCATCAAGAATGAATTCCCGCCCGTGCTGCTGGAATGGTTCGACCGCCTGAACCGTTGGCTCTACTCCCCGCGCTCGCCCCTGAACTGGTTCACCAAGCGCCGCAGCATGCGCATCGTCCCCCACACCCCGGAACACGCCGAAGCCGGCGAACGGTTGTGGAACAGCGCCGGCATTGGCCAGGTGTTCTTCAATGAACAGGGCCAGCCCACGAAGATCTACCAGCACAACGCCAACGGCCAACCACCGACACGCATGCGGCCCCCAAAATCCCCACCGGCCTGAAAACATTGTGGGAGCGGGCTTGCTCGCGAAAGCGGTGTATCAATCGCCAAATAAGTTGCCTGACACTCCGCTTTCGCGAGCAAGCCCGCTCCCACAGGGGATTGAGGATGGATGCAAAATCTACAGTCCCACAGGGAAGTAGCAGTCAGAACGCCAACTGCAGGGTCTGCTGGCCTTCGAGGCTGAGCAGCAGTTGTTTGGCCGCCAGGCCGCCAGCGAAGCCGGTGAGGCTGCCGGAGCTGCCGATGACGCGGTGGCACGGGGCGATGATCGAGATGGGGTTGCGACCGTTGGCGGCGCCGACCGCCCGGACCGCGGTCGGTTGGCCGATCTGGACGGCGATGTCGCGGTAACTGCGGGTTTCACCGAAGGGAATGGTCAACAGGGCCTGCCACACTCGGACCTGGAAATCAGTGCCGGCAAAGTCCAGCTCCAGTTCGAAACGGCGGCGCTGACCGGCGAAGTACTCCAGCAACTGACGTTCGGTTTCCTTGAGAACCGGATGCTGAGTGTCTTCTTCCAAAGGCCCCAGGCGCACCCGGTTGAGGCGCTCGTTTTCCCACAGGATGGCCGCCAATCTTGTCTCCCGGGCGACGAGGATCAACTGGCCGACGGGGGACGGGATGGTTTTGTACAGAGGCAACATCGAGGGATTCCTTGTCAAGGTTCTGTAGGAGCTGGCGAAGCCTGCGATCTTTTGATCTCATTCTTTCGCTTACGACTCAATTGCCTGGGACAAGATCGCAGCCTCGCTGCACTCGACAGCTCCTACAGGCCCAGCGGGAGCAAGCTCCCTCGCCACAGGTTTTTCTCGCCGTTCCCAAAACCTCGCTCAACCCAACAACCCCAACGCCTTCGCCCGCGCCACCGCCTGGGTGCGGCGCTCGACGCCGAGTTTGCTGTTGATGTGGCTGGCGTGGGTCTTGACGGTGTGCAGCGAGATGAACAATTGCTCGCTGATCTCCTGGTTCGAACAACCTTGGGCAATCAGCTGCAACACCGCTCGCTCGCGACTGCTGAGGGTTTCGACAGGTGCCGCCGGGTCGACAGGCTGGGGCACCGTCGAGGGCAGGCGTTCGAGCAGATGTTCGCGCAACGTGCTGGGCGGTGCGTGCAGCAGTTGTTCGCGAAACCATTCACAGTGCTTGCCAAACAGCCACTCGAAGGGCTGCAACACTCCGCCGCTGGCGGCTTCGAAAGCTTGGGCCAGGGTACGGCGGGCTTCGGGCTCACGACCGACGCTCAACAGCAAGGCGACCTTTTGGTTGAGTGCCATCACGCTGAGCATTTGCCGGCCGGTTTGCTGGCCGTGTTCAAGCAGGGCATCGAGTCGCCCTTCGGCAAGCATCGGTTGACCCCGGATGAATTCCAGCACCGCCTGCTGCAATTCGACGTGCAGCGGCAGTTGCGGGTGGAACTCCGGCGGCGCGGCGGCCCATTCGCCGGTGTAGGTCTGGCCCAAACGGGCCAGCCAGGCTTCGGCCAGATCGGTGCGCCCCTGGGCCAGCCAAAGCTCGCATTTGACCAGGGTAATCATCGCCAGGTAGTAGATCGGCGGAACATCCCAGATGTGCATCAGGCGCTCGGCTTCAGCCAGTTCGGCAAAGGCCCGGGCGAACTCACCGCCATAGCCTTCGATACGGGCGATCACGCAATGACCGATCAGCACGCTGATGTCGCGGCAGGCGCGGGCTTCGGTGAGGCCTGCCTGCAACCGCGCCAGGCCGACCTGGGGTTGCATGCGCAAGGTCAGCAGGAACCCCTCGTACATGATCAACCGCGCCCGCACCGCATAAAGCCGCTGGGGCGATAGTTTATGCAAACGTTGCAGGCCCTGGTGCACTTCGTCCAGCGCCCGCAGGATTTCCCCCCGCGCCTGCAAGACCCGGGCACGGTCGTAATGGGCCAGGGCCTCGAACAATGGGTTGCCGACCCGCTGTGCCAGCTCCAGGGAATCGCGGTTCAGGTTCCGGGCACGCCACAGGTCGCCGTCGGCAATCGCCAGGTTCGACAAGGTGGACAGGCACATCAGCCGCTGGCCGTAGCGTTTTTGCGGCAGGCTCTCCAGGGCTTCGCTGCAATAATGCAGGGTGGCCTCGCGATCACCGCGGCCACGGGCGACGATGCCGCTCAGGGCCAGCCATTGGGCAAGCATGGACTTTTGCGCGGTGGCCGAGGGGGCCGGCAGGAAACGACTCAAGTGCGCGGCCAGCTCTTCGGCGGCGTCCAATTGGCAGGCCAGGCCCAATGCCCAGCTGTAGAGCACGATCAGCCGCGGCGTGCTGATGAGCAGGCTGTCGGGCAAATCCATTTTCCAGCGCAGCAACATGCCGACGTTCTGCTCGGCCAGCAGTTGCTCCTCCGAAAGGTTCTGCACCAGGTTCGCCGCCACGTCCAGATGCCCGGCCCGCAACGCCTGTTCCACGGCTTCGTCGATCAGGCCCTGGGCGTTGAACCAGCGACAGGCCCGCAGGTGCAGGGTCGCGGCCGGGACCATGGCCGGCGCGCTGGGGCGACTGCGCAGCAGGTCGGAAAACAAGTGGTGATAACGGTACCAATGGCCGTGCTCGTCCAGCGGTACCAGGAAGACCTGGTGGGCCGCCAGGTAACGCAGGATTTCGCCACTGTCATGGGCTTCGCGCACGGCATCGCACAGCGCGCTGCAAAAGCGTTCCTGAGGGGCCGTGTCGTAGAGGAACGCCTGCACCTCGGCGGGCAGGCAATCGATGACTTCTTCGAGCAGGTAATCGCGGATCAACCCCTCCCCACCGTGCAAGGCCTGGGGCAGCAGGCCTTCGCTGCCGGCTTCGGAGGCGGCCAGCAACCAGAACCGCAGCCCGGCCACCCAGCCTTCACTGCGCTGGATGAGGTTTTCCAGCGCCTCGCCGCGCAACGAGCTGCTGTGATGCTGGAGCAGGGTCAAGGCTTCGTCATGGGTCAGGCGCAGGTCTTGCTCGTTGAGTTCGAGCAATTGCCGCGACAGGCGCAGGCGCGCCAGGTGCCAGTCCGGGCGCTGGCGACTGGTGACGAGTACCAGCAAACCGTCGGGCAGGTGATTGAGGAAAAATTGCAGGGAGCGATCCAGCACCGGGCTTTGGGCCAGGTGGTAATCGTCGAGGACCAGCAACAAGGGATTGCGGGGCGATAAGTGGGCGGACAATTCGTCCAGCAAGCCATCGAGCCATTCTTCGAAGGCAAAGGGTTGATGGCGCTGGCGCATTTTCAGCAGCCCCAGCGCCCGGCCGCCCAGTTGCGGGAAAAATGCCTGGAGCCCGTCGAGCAAGCGTTCCAGAAAACGCCCCGGATCGTTGTCCCGGGCACTGAGCCCCAGCCAGAGGCTTTGCCAATGGGCCGGCAGGCTCTGGCAGAACTCCACCGCCAGGGAGCTTTTACCGAACCCCGCCGGGGCACTGACCAACAGCAACCTGCCCCCAAGCCCAGCGGCCAAACGCTCGCACAACCGCGGCCGCGCGACATGGCCGTCGGGCAAGGGCGGGCGGTAGAAACGCCCGTCCTGTACCGCGATGGCTGCGCGGGCAGAATCCGGAAGTGAAGACAAATCAGTCATGGCCGGCTCTTGTAGGAATGCGGGTGGCGGCGTTGCAGATGTCCGCAGACTAGCGGTAAACGAGGAGGTATTGAAGGGAGTGCTACAAATGGCTACAAAAAGACTACAAGTCGATTCAACTTGAAAGGTATGTGGCATCACTTCTGTGGCGAGGGGATTTATCCCCGCTGGGTCGCGAAGCGGCCCCAAAGCTTGAAGGCACCGACCTGTCGCTCCGAGTTGGCTGGTCGAGGGCCGCTTCGCGACCCAACGGGGATAAATCCCCTCGCCACAACTTTGTGTTTACCTCCTCATTTGTGTTTAGCCCCACAAAAACAACGCCCCGAACCAGTCGGGGCGTTGTTTCGAGGATGCGGCCTCGGGTGGAGCGGTTTAGCGGATGCCGTCCTGACGCAGTGCGTTCGGGGTGAAGTCGGCGGTGGTGGCGGTGAAGCCGAAGTCGTAGGCCGATTTCTCTTCGTTCTTCATGCCCAGCGCCAGGTAGCGGCCGGACTGCAGGTCGTAGAGGGTTTCCAGGGCGTACCACGGCACTTGCTTGTCGTAGTAGTTCTCGGCATGGGCCTCGGCCACGCGCCACAGTTGGCCACGACCGTCGTAGTGGTCGATCACCGCGGCTTGCCAGGTGTCTTCATCGATGTAGAAGTCACGCTTGGCGTAGATGTGGCGCTGGCCTTCCTTCAGGGTCGCGGTCACATGCCAGACGCGACGCAGCTCGTAGCGGGTCAGGTCCTGGTTGATGTGGCCGGCCTTGATGATGTCGGCGTACTTGAGTTGCGGCGAATCGATCCGGTAGCTGTTGGCGGCGATGTACAGCTCTTTCTTGCCTTCCAGTTTCCAGTCGTAGCGGTCCGGTGCGCCGTTGTACATGTCCAGGTTGTCGGAGGTACGCAGGCCGTCGGCGGCGGTACCCGGGCCGTCATAGGACACTTGCGGGGCACGGCGCACACGGCGCTGGCCAGCGTTGTAGACCCACGCCGAACGCGGCTCCTTCACTTGGTCCAGGGTCTCGTGCACCAGCAGCACGCCACCGGCCAGGCGCGCCGGCGCGGTCACTTGCTGCTTGAAGTAGAACAGGATGTTGCCAGGGTTGGCCGGATCGAAATCCTTCATCTTGTCGCGGAACACGAACTGGTCGCGGAAGTACACCAGGCTGTACGAACCGTTGGGCTGCGGGGTGGCCTGGGTGACCAGGCGCGTCACGCTGCCGCCGCGATAGCGAGTGATGTGGTTCCAGATGACTTCGACGCCGCTCTGGGGAATCGGGAACGGCACGGCCGTCTCGAAGTTCTCCAGGCCGTTGCCGCCGGAGACCAGCTTGGTGTTGACCGCATTTTTCTTGATGGAGGCGAACACCTCGTCCGGCACGGTGGCGCCGCGATGGGTCGGGTAGACCGGCATCTTGAAGGTTTCCGGGTAGCGCTTGAACATCGCGTACTGGCCCGGGGCGAGTTTGTCCTTGTACTGCTCGACGTTCTGCGCAGTGATGGTGAACAGCGGTTTTTCAGTCGGGAATGGATCGGCCAGGAAGCCCTTGCTGTCCACGGCACCGGCATTCTTGGCCATGGGTTTCCAGGCCGAGATCGAGCCATCGGCATTGCCGGCCATCTCGGCGCCCATCGGCGTCAGGCTCTTGCCGAGCTTGTCGGCCTCGGCCGCGGGTACTGCCGCCATGACGCTGGCGGCCAGCAGGGATAACCCCAGAACACCGACCTGCAACAGATTCTTTGTTATTTTCATAGTGTGTCGTCCTGAAATACGGTGCTTAGAAGGTCACGCCGACGCTGAGCGCCAGGAAATCGCGATCGTCCACGGTGCTGAAGTCGCCACCAAAGAAGTTGGTGTAGGCCAGGCTGGCGTTGTAGGTGTTCTGGTACTCGGCATCCAGCCCGAGGCTGACGGCTTTGCGGCCTTCTTCGAAGTTGCCACCAGGGCCTGGCGAGTAGCCTTTGACGTCATGGGACCAGGCCACGTTGGGCTTGAGGTTCACGCCAGCGAACACGTCCGGGTATTCCCAGATGGCGCGAGCGCGGTAGCCCCAGGACGTGGAGGTGGTGAAGCCGTCGTTGTTGCAGTTGCTGTTGACGTCGTTGATGGTCTGGCCGCCCCCCGCAGCAGTAGACGTATTGAGCGAGTTACAGAAGCCGTTGGGCAGCTCACCCGGCCCAAACACCGGATCACGGCCATAACGAGCGTCGGATTTGCTTTCCAGGCCACCAACATGGGTCACCCCGATTTCACCCACCAGGGTCAGGCGGCTGGCGCCCATGACTTGATCCAGGAAGTGCGTGAAGGTGGTCTGGAACTGAGTGATCTCTTTACGGCGATAGCCATGCAGGTCTTGGCCCGGCGTGCCCTGGAGCACCGATGCATCACCAAATCCGGGAAGTGGCGTCACACCGGCGAAGAGAATGTCAGTGGTGCTCAACTGCACCGGTGCATTCGGCCGATAGCTGATCTCACCGCTCCATGCCGTGCCGGTAGGCAGTGTCGTGGAGAAACTCAGGCCATAGAGACGGATATCTTCCGGGTATTCGACGAAGTAGTTGGAGTTACCCGCCACGATCAGAGGACGCAGTGCCGCGATGGGCCCCGCAGTGTAGAACTGCTGCGCAGCCCCCTGGGCACTGAAAATCGGCGCACGGCTGTGGTAATTCATGAAGTAGGCACCGAACTCGGTGTCCAGTGGTTCGAACATGTACTTCAACGATGCGCCCCACTGGCCGCTGTCGCGGGCATCGCGGTCCGGGCCACGACGTACCAGCACGCCTTCTTCGTTGATATCGACCCCCTGGCCTTCCAATATTGGAAGAATGACGCCCGGCAACGGAATGGTCGAACGCTTGTTCAACACCCGCAGGTTATCGTTGCACCCGTCGGCAATCACATCCGGCTGGGAGAAGAACGTACCGCAGTTATCCACCACGGTCTGGTCCCATTCAATCTGGTAGAACGCCTCGGCCGACAGATTGTCGGTCAGGCTCTGGGACACGTAGAACATGTTGACCGGGATCAGGCCTTCCTTGATCTCGGCGCCAGGACGACGGAACGCGGACACGTCGACCGGGTTGATGGAGTTGATGCCGCCCTGGATGAACGTGCTTTCACCCCAGCTGACCACTTGCTTGCCCAGGCGCACGGAGCCTGGCTGATCGGCAATGGCATAGTTGTGGTAGACGAACGCATCGAGGATCTGCCCGCCGGAGGACTTGGCGCCTTCCTTGCGGTTGCTGTCGCTGATGTCCTTGTACAGGCGGTGTTCGTCCTTGAGTTCGAAGTCGTACCAGTACTTGCCGCGCACGAACACGCCGGTATCGCCGTACTTCAGTTCCAGGTCATGGATGCCCTTGAAGATCTTCGAGAAGGTTTCCCCTCGCTTGAAGTTCAAGTGACCGTCGTCGGAGGTCTGCGACAAACCCTTGCCGCCATTGTTGACACCGATCAGATCCCGGTTGGCCTTGGCCGTGGACCAGCTCGCGCCGACCGACAGGGACGAGTCGAACTGGCCTTCGATTTCACCGATGTTGAAACTGACGCCGAATGCTGGCCCGGCGAGCGAAGAGGCGAGACTGACCGCCAGAGGCAGTTTTGCCCGGCGCCAGAACGTGGTTGCTGAGGTCATCGACGCTACTCCATGTGCATTATTGTTATGGCAATGGACATTTCAAAAACACCTCGGCGGCAGGGAGCGGCAGCGTCCCGACATCCGTCGAAGTCGCATCGCCCTTTCGTGCGTGCGCCCCGTTCTTGAGAATCCGTGAGCGGACTATAGCCAGCAGGTAGTACGGCTTGATCCCTCTAAAGTGTGATTTGCAGCCCGCGACCACTCTGGAACAGTCCTTTCGCCAGGCCGACAGATGTCGGCACGGCAAGGATGGCTGAAATTTGCGGTTTGACAAGGCAAGCGCTTGCTTGGTGGGGCTGCCGTGCCCTTTCGGGCACGGCAAAAAGGCCTAAAGCGTGGACAGGAAGGTGCTGTTGTTGCTCTGCCATTCGGTGATGTCGATGCGGATACGCTTCTTGTCGAGCTTGCCGACGCTGGTCTTGGGAATTTCCGTAACAAGGGCGATCTGGCTCGGGATCGCCCACTTGCTCAAATGCCCCAGCTCGACGAACGGCTTGAGGTGCTCCTTGAGTTCGCGAGCCCCGATCTCATGCCCTTCTCGAACCACCAGCAAGGCAAACGGCCGCTCGCCCCACTGCGGATCGGGAATGCCGACCACTGCTACTTCGCGTACCCCCGCATGACGGCTGATGAGGTCTTCCAGGTCCAGGGAGGAGATCCATTCGCCACCGGTCTTGATCACGTCCTTGATGCGGTCGCGGATGTCGATGAAGCCCATGTTGTCCAGCGTGGCAACGTCGCCGGTGTGCAGCCAGCCGCCGGCCCAGAGCTCGGCGCCCTTCTGCGGCTCGTTGAAATAGCCTTCGGTGAGCCACGGCGCGCGCAGCACCAGTTCGCCCTGGGTCTCGCCATCGGCGGGCAGGAACCGTCCCTCGGCGTCGACAATCGCCGCCTCCACCAGCGGCCCCGGCACGCCGGCCTTGATCCGGTAGGTGGTGCGCTCGTCCTCGCTGCCGGCCATCAATTCGTCGTTGAGGTGGGCACAGGACACCAGCGGGCCGGTTTCCGACATGCCGTAGGCGGCAGTGAGCTGGATGCCCCGTGCCTTGGCCGCTTCGTACAGGCTGCGATTCAGGGCGCTGCCGCCGATGACGATCTTCCAGCCGCCGAAGTCGGTGTCCTGGGCGCCCTTGGCATTGAGGACCATTTGCAGGATGGTTGGCACGCAATGGGAAAAGGTGACCTTTTCCTTGCGCCACAGCCGAACCAGGAATTCGGGGTCGTAGCGCCCCGGGTAGACCTGCTTGAGCCCGAGCATGGTCGCCACGTAGGGCAGGCCCCAGGCGTGGACGTGGAACATTGGCGTGATCGGCATGTACACGTCGTTGGTGCCCAGCAGCCGCACGCTGTCGATGGCCCCCATGATGGTCGCCACGCCCATGGTGTGCAGCACCAGTTGCCGATGGGTGAAGTACACGCCCTTGGGGTTGCCCGTGGTGCCAGTGGTGTAGAACGTGGTGGCGACGGAGTTTTCGTCGAAATCCTGGAAGTCGTAGGTGGGCGCCGCGGCGGCCAGCAATTGCTCGTACTCACCCACCAGGTTCGGCAGGTCGGCGGTTTTTTCCGGCAGGTCGGTCAGCAGCAGGGTCTTGTCCACCGTGGTCAGGTGCCCGGCTATCGCCTGGTACAAGCCGACGAACTCGCTGTTGACCAGCACGAAGCGGTCCTCGGCGTGGTTCATGGTGTAGACGATCTGCTCCGGTGACAGGCGCACGTTGATGGTGTGGATCACCGCGCCGATCATCGGGATCGCGAACATGCATTCCAGGTAGCGATGGCTGTCCCAGTCCATCACCGCCACGGTATCGCCGGCCTTGACCCCCGCCTCGGTCAACACGTTGGCCAGGCGCGCGACCCGTTCGATCAGCGTCGGATAGCTGTAGCGCAACTGGTCACGGTAGATGATCTCGCGGGTTTTCTCGTAACGCGTGCCGGACATCAGCAGCCGCTTGATCAGCAGCGGGTATTGATAGGCGCCTTCGGCGGGAGGAATAACGCGAGTCTGCAACATAAGAGTCCCTTTTCTGACTGCACGGTCTTGGCTGGAAGCAAGCACTCTAGAGCGCTTATACACGGATCAAATCAGCCAAAGGAATGATTTGATCCGCGCGCAAATACTAGCCTAGAGCCACCTCACCCCCAGGTTTCGCAAGCATTGTGCAACCAAACCTTGTCAGATCGGGATCCAACAGCGAGCATAGGTGTCACGCCTGTTACAAAAGCCTGCGGGGAAATGCCCTGGCAGGTCTCCAGCATGCCACCACTTTTTGACAGAAAATAATGAACACCGAACTGACCTCTTCCCAGGCCACCGCGCCTCAAGGTGCGCCGCTTGTGTCGATCGTGGCCCCTTGCTACAACGCCGGGAAGTACTTGGAAGAAGCGATCCACAGCCTCTTTGCCCAGGATTACCGGAACGTTGAGGTCATCGTGGTCGACGACGGCTCCACCGACGACAGCCTGGCCATGCTCCGGCAGTTGCAGCAGACCTACGATTTCCAGCTCTACTCCCAAGAGAACCAGGGCGTGAGCGCGGCACTCAACCACGGGCTGAAGTATGCCAAGGGCACGTATGTCGCCACCCCGGACCTTGACGATGTGATGTTGCCCCATTCGATCGGGGTCCGCGCCCGATACCTGGACGAACACCCGCAGGTGGGCTGTGTCGGCGCGCTGATCATCTACATGGACAGCGATGGCCGGACCATCAAGGAACAGCAACGCGACCACATTCAGGTGCATACCTTCGATGACCTGCTGCGCAACGCCGCGGTCATCGGCGCGCCCACGGCCCTGTATCGCATGAGCGCCCTGCGGGACGCCGGTTTTTATGATCCGCAGCTAAGGGTCCAGGATTTCCAGATCACCCTGCGGATCGCCCGCCAGGGCTATGAAATCCATGAACTACCGATCTGCGTCACGCGCTATCGCCGCCACCCCAATAACCTGTCGAGGAAATACCGCTTGATGCTCAAGACGGACCTGCAGGCCATCGAGCCCTATCGGGATCACCCCGCCTACGAGTCGGCCCGTACGGTGCTGGTGCACAAAGCGCTGAAGTACGCCGTGGTCGAAGACCGGAAAGAAGCCTGGCAGCTGTTGCGCAGCATCCCCTGGCGTCACTGGAACAAAACCAGTTTCAAGCGCTTCAAGCGACTGGTCTTGCGATGGCCGATGACAAGGTTCCAATCATGAAGTTTTTGCAGAAACTCAAGGAACGAAAGGACCGAAAGCACCTCAAGCGCCTGGAAAAACTCGAACGCTCACCGGAAAAAATCCGTCTGCGCTATCCGAAATACCAGGTCGGGGTGGGCACGTATGGCATTCCCGAGGTGATGGAGTTCGGCGACGACACGGTCCTCAAGGTCGGTTCCTATACGTCGATCGCCGAAGGGGTGAAAATCCTGCTGGGCGGTGGGCATCGCACCGACTGGGTCAGCACGTTTCCATTCCCACTGATGATCGATGAAGCCCGGCACATTCCCGGCAGCAACCCGACCAAGGGCGACGTGGTGATTGGCAGCGACTGCTGGATCTGCGCTGACGCGATGATCCTGTCGGGCGTAACCATCGGCCATGGCGCCGTGGTCGCCGCCGGCGCGGTGGTGACGCGCGATGTCGAGCCTTACGCCATGGTGGGCGGCAACCCGTGCCGGTTCATTCGCTGGCGCTTCGAGGAGCCGGTGCGTCAGGCCCTGCTGGAGTCGGCCTGGTGGGAATGGCCGATGGAAGAGGTCAAGGCGGTGTCACCCCTGCTGTGCAGTGACAACATCGACGCTTTTCTGGATTACGCCCGCCAGCGGCATTGATCGCCCCACCTGCGCGTGGAAGCGATCAAAGGACAGCGCGCAACGGTCAGTGCGCCTCGGTAAACGCCAGCTTCACGCCGATGGCAACGAGCACCGCGCCCATGGTCCGGTCGAACCAGTGGCCCATGCGCGCGAAACCGGCGCGCACCCGTTGCTGGCTGAACAACAGCGCCACCAGGCAGAACCAGACGGCCGTCGCCACCGCCAGGTACACGCCGTAACCGGCCTGGATCGCCAACGGCGTATGCGGGTTGATCACCACAGTGAACAGCGACAGGAAAAACAGCGTCGCCTTGGGGTTCAGGCCGTTGGTGACGAAGCCCGAAATGAATGCGCCACGGGCAGTCCGCTCACCGACTTCCTTGCGCAGGTTTTCCTCGGCCGGCTTGGCCGGTTGCGCCCGCAGTGCCTTGAAGCCGATGTACAGCAGGTACGCGGCAGCGGCCCACTTCAGCGCGTTGAACAGCACGATCGATTGCGACACGATCAGGCCGATGCCCAGCAACGAATAGCCCACGTGCAGGAAAATCGCCGTGCCGACGCCCAGCGCCGTCCAGGTCCCGGCGCGTCGGCCATGGGTCACGCTTTCGCGCACCACCACGGCAAAATCCGGCCCGGGACTGGCAACAGCCAGCAGGTGGATCAGGGCGACGGTGAGGAATTCGGTGAGGTACATAGGGGCTCCTTGGCTAACTCAATCTCGAAACGAACATCAACTTTTTGGAGAGTGGACATGTGGCGAGGGGATTTATCCCCGCTGGGCCGCGAAGCAGCCCTGATACTTGAACACTCGGTGTGTCAGGCAAAAATCATTTCCAGGGCTTTTGGGACTGTTTCGCAGTCCAGCGGGGATAAATCCCCTCGCCACAGGGTTCCCCATGATCCCCAATATCGCGCCAGACCAAAGCAACAAACCATCTGATAGGCTCGCCACATTACGCCTTCGGTTCTTGACATAAAAGGTACAGCTGATGACGAACACCGCCCGCGCCGTTTTCCTCGACCACCCCTCCCTGGACCTCGGCGACCTGGACCTGAGCCCGTTGCGCAGTTGCTTCGGCGAACTGCAACTGTTCGCCCGGACCTCGCCGGACCAGGTCATCGAGCGGCTCAAGGGCGCCACTGTGGCAATCACCAACAAAATCGTGATCGATGCCCAGGCCATGGCGGCCAGCCCTGAACTGAAGCTGATCCTGATCAGTGCCACGGGTACCAACAATGTCGACCTGGCGGCCGCCCGCCACCACGGCATCACGGTGTGCAATTGCCAGGGCTACGGCACGCCGTCGGTGGCCCAGCACACCCTCATGCTGTTGCTGAACCTGGCGACGCGCCTGGCCGATTATCAAAAAGCGGTGGGGGAAGGTCGCTGGCAGCAGGCTTCGCAGTTCTGCCTGCTGGACTATCCGATTGTCGAGCTGCAAGGCAAGACCCTGGGTTTGCTCGGCCATGGCGAGTTGGGCAGCGCCGTCGGGCGGCTGGCCGAAGCCTTTGGCATGCGCGTGCTGCTGGGGCAGGCCCCGGGGCGCCCGGCCCGGCCCGACCGCTTGCCGCTGGAGCAGTTGTTGCCGCAAGTCGATGCCCTGACCCTGCACTGCCCGCTCAACGAGCACACCCGGAACTTCATCGGCGCCCGCGAACTGGCGCTGCTCAAGCCCGGCGCATTCGTGGTCAATACCGCCCGTGGTGGATTGATCGACGAACAGGCCCTGGCCGAGGCACTGCGCAGCGGTCACCTGGGAGGCGCCGCCACCGACGTGCTCAGCGTGGAGCCACCGACCCAAGGCAACCCGCTGCTGGCCGGCGATATCCCACGGTTGATCGTCACCCCACACAACGCCTGGGGCAGCCGCGAAGCGCGGCAGCGGATCGTCGGCCAAATGAGCGAAAACGCCCAGGGCTTTTTCAGCGGTACAGCGCGGCGTGTCGTCAGTTGATAAACTGCCGCACTTTTTTTTACCCGCTTTATCAAGGAGCAGACCATGGATCCGCGCAGTGAAGTACTGCTTCGTCAGGCCGAGTTATTCCAGGGTTCGGTGTTGTTGGCCGGCCTGCCCGCCGACGATTTGCTCGGCCGTTTGCCAGAAGCCCATGGCTGGTGCTGGCATGCCGGCGATCAGGCGGCGCTGGACGCTCGTTTTCCCGAGCGCAGCCACTTTGGCGTGACCGTGCCCGAGCGTGCGTTCGACACCGCCGTGGTGTTCCTGCCCAAGGCCAAGGACCTGACCGACTACCTCCTCAATGCCGTGGCGGCGCGCCTGGCCGGGCGCGAGGTGTACCTGGTGGGGGAAAAACGCAGCGGCATCGAAGGCGCATCCAAGCAGCTCAACCCGTTTGGCAAGCCGCGCAAGCTCGACAGCGCCCGGCACTGCCAACTGTGGCAGGTCACTGTCGCCAACGCGCCCGAGGCCAAGCCCCTGGAAAGCCTGGCCCAGACCTACGAACTGCCCCTGGCCGAAGGCCCGCTGAAGGTCATCAGCCTGCCGGGGGTGTTCAGCCACGGTCGCCTGGACCGCGGCAGTGCGCTGCTGTTGGAACACCTGGATAAACTGCCCAGCGGGCATTTGCTCGACTTCGGCTGCGGCGCCGGGGTGCTGGGGGCGGCGGTCAAGCGGCGCTATCCGCACAACACCGTCACCCTGTTGGACGTGGATGCATTTGCTGCCGCCAGCAGTCGCCTGACCCTGGCCGCCAATGGCCTGGAAGCCGAAGTGCTGACCGGTGATGGCATCGACGCCGCACCGATGGGTTTGAGCGCGATCCTGAGCAACCCGCCGTTCCATGTCGGCGTGCACACCGATTACCACGCCACGGAAAACCTGCTGCGAAAAGCAGCCAAACATCTGAAAAACGGTGGTGAACTTCGGCTGGTTGCCAATAGTTTCCTCAAGTACCAGCCGCTGATAGAGGAGCATTTGGGCGTCTGCGCGATCAAGGCCGAAGGCCAGGGCTTTCGCATCTACCGGGCCAAGCGCGGTTGAATTTTTTAGGAAACAGTACTTGCTCAATCGGGTTTGCCTAGGCAGAATCCGCTCCGTCCTAGGGGAGTAGTCTCCCGCGAGCGCCATGCTCGCCCGGCATACGTCAACATACTTGGTCAGCAGACCATGGCGTATGCGGCCCAAGCGTCCACGCAGATGGTCGCTGGGTTTGACAAGACCTATGACACGCACACCTTACCCGGGGCGGGAAGGCTGTACGTGTCATAGCCGTGTCGACCCGCCCCTTTAGGAAATCCCTGATGCTGGACTCACTCCTCGTACCTACGGCGATCGTTGCGCTGGCCGAAATCGGCGACAAGACGCAATTGCTCGCGCTCATCCTGGCGGCTCGCTTTCGCAAACCCTGGCCGATCATCGCCGGCATCGTCGCCGCGACCCTGGCCAACCATGCGGCAGCCGGCGCGGTCGGCGCCTGGGTCAGCGGCTTTTTCTCCAACGCGGTCCTGCACTGGATATTGGCGGCCAGCTTCACGGCCACGGCACTGTGGACCCTGGTCCCGGACAAACTGGACGACGAAGAAGCCAACACGGCCCGCCGGTTCGGACCGTTCCTGACCACACTGATTGCGTTCTTCCTGGCGGAAATCGGCGACAAGACCCAGATCGCCACGGTGATGCTCGCCGCGCAATACCCGGAGCTGTGGCTGGTGATCATCGGCACCACCGTGGGCATGTTGATTGCCAACGTGCCGGTGGTCCTGGCGGGCAATTTCGCCGCCGAGAAGCTGCCCCTGACCCTGATCCGCCGCCTGGCCGCCTCGGCGTTCTTCGTCCTGGCGATCGTGGCGGTGTACAAGGCGATGCAGAGTAGTGGGTGGGTTTGATACCGCGTCATCGTTCATCGCGAGCAAGCTCGCTCCCACAGGGGCTGCAGATCATTGTGGGAGCGAGCTTGCTCGCGATGAGGCCGACAGCCTCACCACATGGCGATGCTTATTTCTTGGCCTGCTGATACAGCGGCATCACCTTCGGAATCGCCGCTTGCAACGAAGCGATACGACTGCTCGACGACGGGTGGGTGCTCATGAATTCCGGCGGCGCGCCTTCGGAAGCCTTGGCCATCTTGTTCCACAAGGTGATCGCCGCATTCGGGTCGTAGCCGGCACGGGCGGCCAGTTCGAGGCCGATCAGGTCGGCCTCGTTCTCGTTGCCACGGCTGTTGGGCAAGGTCATGCCGTAGTTGGCGACGGTGTCGGCCAATGCCAGGCTGTCCTGGCCAAGGCCGAACAAGGCACCGGCGCCCTGCTTGGCCATCTCGATGCCATAGGCCTTGGACATCGCTTCGCGCCCGTGCTCGCGCAGGGCGTGGGCGATTTCGTGGCCCATGATCGCGGCGATTTCAGCGTCGGTCAGCTTCAACTGGTCGATCAGGCCGGTGTAGAACATGATCTTGCCGCCAGGGCCGCAATTGGCGTTGAGTTCATCGCTCTTGATCAGGTTCACTTCCCAGTTCCACTGGGCCGAATCCGGGCGGAACACCGGCGCCTGGGCAATCAAGCGATCGGCAATGACCTGGATGCGCTTGGCATCGTTGCTGGTCTTGTCCAGCGCCCCCTGGGCTTTGGCCTCGCCCATCGTCTTTTGATAGGACTGGGCGTACATCTGGTTGACCTGGTCGGTCGACAGCATGCTGAACATGTACTGCTTGCGCTCCACACCCACGGCTCCGCCGCTGGTGGTGTTGACCGACTGGCAACCGGCGAGCAGCAGCGCCGCGCTCAGCGCACTCACCATCAATGTCTTGTTCATGAAAAAGAAGCTCCCTGGAAACGTGGGCGTATCCTAGGCCTTGATTTGTATCGGCGCCAGATACACAACGAGGGATTAGCGTTTTTTCGGACAGATCCCACCCTATCCATTTGCGACACCCACACAGCTATTAGAGTCACCCGACGAACAGCGCCTCATGCCGCGCCACAGAAACGCCGATAAAGAGCCCAGACGTCATTTCCGCGTCCGGAGCCTTTATGAAATTCAAATCGATCCAGTTTTCCGTGGCCGCCCTGGCCGGCGCCATCGTGCTCAGTGTGGTTGCCGCCCTTGTGCTGTACGCGCTGTTTGCCGGCGCCCGCACCCAGGAGATGGTGCAACAGCGCACCAAGGCGCAGTTCGAACAACTCATCGAACAACGCCTCAGCGCCCTGGCGCGCACCCAGGCCAGCCTGATCCAGCGGGAATTGGAGGCTCCGCTGCTGCTCGCCAGTGGCCTGGCCACCACGAACGCCTTGATGGGCATCAACGGCGCGGACGGCAACCCGCAACTGAAGGTGCCCCGCGAGCAGATGATCAGCCTGCTGCGGGAAACCGTGGTGCGCAACCCGAAGATCCTCGGCGCCTACATCGCCTGGGAGCCGAATGCCATCGATCACGACGACGCCAACTATGTAAACAGCCCGGTGGTGGGCATGGAAACCAGCGGGCGTTTCCTGCCGTGGTGGTTTCGCAACCAGGACGGCTCCCTGGGCCTGGAAAAACTCGCCGACGTGACCGACCAGAAACTGCTCTCCACCGGCATCCGCGCCAGTGAGTACTACCTGTGCTCCCAGGACAGCAAGAAAGCCTGCGTGATCGACCCGGCGCCCTATCGCGTCGGCAGCACGATGACCATGCTCGCCTCGTTCATCGAACCGATCATGATCGATGGCAAGTTCCAGGGCATCGTCGGCGCCGACCTGTCGGTGAACTTCATCCAGGACATGCTGGTGGCCGCCGATGGCAAGTTGTACGACGGCGCCGGGGAAATGGCCTTGCTCTCGAGCAACAACCGGCTGGTGGCCTTCACCAAGGACCCGGGCAAACTCGGGGAAAAGGCCAGCGACCTGCTGGATGCCAGCGAATTGGACAACCTGGCCAAGCTGGGCATCGGCGAGGTGCGCTACGACATCGACGAAGAACACGGGCATATCGAGGTGTACATGCCGTTCGGCATCGGCGAGACCAACGCCCGCTGGACGCTGATGCTGCAGTTGCCGCTGAATGCGGTCATGGCCGACCTGCAAGCCTTGCAGCAAGACCTCGACCATCAGCGCCAGGCCGATATCTTCGGCATGGCGATGGTGGGCCTGGTGATTGCCGGCATCGGTCTGCTGGTGATCTGGCTGGTGGGCCATGGCATTGCCCGGCCGCTCAAGCAAATGGTGGCGATGCTCGATGACATCGCCCAGGGCGAAGGCGACCTGACCCGTCGCCTGGTGAGCGACCGCGCCGATGAGCTGGGGGCGATCGCCAGGGGCTTCAACACCTTCCTGAGCAAGTTGCAGGGCATGATCACCCAAGTGGTGACCTCGGTGCAGAGCGTCAGCGATTCATCGGAGCACACGGCCGATATTGCGATCCGCACCAACCAGGGCGTGCACAAGCAAATGTCCGAGATCGATCAGGTCGCCACTGCGGTGCATGAAATGACCGCCACCGCCCAGGACGTGGCCCGCAACGCGACCCAGGCGGCCCAAGCCGCCAGTCATGCGGACCAGGCCGCCAGCCAGGGCATGCAGATCGTCCGGGATACCTCCACCTCCATTGGCGCCCTGGCCGTGGAAATCGGCAAGGCGGTGGGCGTGGTGCAGACCCTGGCCAAGGACAGCGAGAACATCAACGCGATCCTCACCGCCATCCGCGGGATCGCCGAGCAGACCAACCTGCTGGCCCTCAACGCGGCCATCGAAGCGGCTCGGGCCGGTGAGCAGGGCCGTGGTTTCGCGGTGGTCGCCGATGAAGTGCGCAACCTGGCGCAGAAGACGCAGCAGGCGACCGAAGAAATCCAGGCGATGATTCAGCAGCTGCAGCAAGGCACCCGGGATGTGGTGCGGGTGATGGAAGACAGCCAGCACCGTACCGATGAAAGCGTGCAGCATGCGGCGAAAGCGGCCCAGGCCCTGGAAACGATTACCCAGGCCGTGTCGGTGATCAACGACATGAACACCCAGATCGCCAGCGCCGCCGAGGAACAAAGCGCCGTGGCCGACGACATCAACCGCAACGTGATCAACATCGGACAAGTGGCGAACGAAGTGGCCAGCGGTGCCGATGAGTCCAGCGCGGCCAGCGCCGGACTGACCAAACTGGCGGAACAGCAGCGGCGGTTGATCAATCAGTTCAGGGTCTGATCCGAGGCCCCCATCGCGAGCAAGCTCCCACAGGGGAATGCGATCAAATGTGGGAGCGAGCTTGCTCGCGATGGCGTCAGTTCAGCCACCATGAAGTGACTGACACTACGCCTTCGCGAGCGAGCTCGCTCCCACAAGGTCAATGCAGGGTTTCAGAGTTCGCCGAGGGCTTCGATCAGGGCCTGGTTCTGCTCCGGTGTGCCGATGCTGATCCGCAGGAACTGGGCAATCCGTTCCTGCTTGAAGTGCCGCACGATCACCCCCTGTTTCCGCAGTTTCGCCGCCAACCCGGCCGCATCGTGCCGGGGGTGACGGGCGAAGATGAAGTTGGCCGCCGAGGGCAGCACTTCAAAACCCTTGGCTTCCAATTGGGCCACGACCCATTCACGGTGCTCGATGACTAACCGGCAAGTCCGGTCGAAATACTCGCGATCATCGAACGCCGCCGCGCCGCCGACGTTCGCCAGGCGATCCAGCGGATAGGAGTTGAAGCTGTTCTTGATCCGTTCCAGCGCTTCGATCAAGTCCGGATGCCCCACCGCCAGGCCCACCCGCAGCCCCGCCAGCGAGCGCGACTTGGACAATGTCTGGGTCACCAGCAGGTTCGGATAACGATCCACCAGGCTGATGGCCGTCTCGCCGCCGAAGTCGATGTAGGCCTCGTCGACCACCACCACCGAATCCGGGCTGGCCTTGAGGATCTGCTCGACCGCGTCCAGCGCCAGCAGGCAGCCAGTCGGCGCGTTCGGGTTGGGGAAAATGACCCCGCCGTTCGGCTTGGCATAGTCCGCCGGGTCGATGCGGAATTGTTCATCCAGCGGCACTGCCTCGAACTGGATGCCATACAACCCGCAATACACCGGATAGAAGCTGTAGCTGATGTCTGGGAACAACAACGGCTGGTCGTGCTGCAACAGGCCGTGAAAGATGTGTGCCAGCACTTCATCCGAGCCGTTACCCAGGAACACCTGGTTGCTCTGCACGCCGTAGTAGCGGGCCACGGCGCCTTTGAGCAGGTCACTGTTGGGGTCCGGATACAGGCGCAGGTTGTCGTTCAGTTCGGTCTGCATCGCCGCCAAGGCCTTGGGCGATGGGCCGTAGGGGTTCTCGTTGGTGTTGAGCTTGACCAGGCGGGTCAACTTCGGTTGTTCGCCCGGCACGTAGGGCACCAGGTTCTTGACGAACGGGCTCCAGAATTTACTCATTTCAGTTCCCCTGCCCTTTTACGGAGTTCTCATCAAGAATGCGGTACTCGGCGCTGCGGGCGTGGGCGCTCAGCGATTCGCCACGGGCCAGCACCGAGGCGGTCTTGCCCAGTTCGGAAGCACCCTGCTCGGAGCAGAAGATGATCGAGGAGCGCTTCTGGAAGTCATACACCCCCAGCGGCGACGAAAAGCGGGCGGTGCCGGAAGTCGGCAACACGTGGTTGGGCCCCGCGCAATAATCGCCCAGCGCCTCGCTGGTGTGGCGGCCCATGAAGATCGCGCCAGCGTGGCGGATCTGTGGCAGCCAGGCTTGCGGATCGGCAACCGACAACTCCAGGTGTTCCGGCGCGATGCGGTTGGCGACTTCGATGGCCTGTGCCATGTCATCGACCTTGATCAGCGCCCCACGGCCGTTGATCGAGGTGTTGATGATCTCGGCGCGGTCCATGGTCGGCAGCAGCTTGTCGATGCTGGCGGCGACCTTGTTGAGGAACTCGGCGTCCGGGCTGACCAGGATCGCCTGGGCGTCTTCGTCGTGCTCGGCCTGGGAAAACAGATCCATGGCGATCCAGTCCGGATCGGTCTGGCCGTCGCACACCACGAGGATTTCCGAAGGGCCGGCGATCATGTCGATACCGACCTGGCCAAACACGTGACGCTTGGCGGTGGCGACATAGATATTGCCCGGCCCGACCACCTTGTCCACCCGTGGCACGCTTTCGGTACCGTAGGCCAGCGCAGCCACGGCTTGGGCGCCGCCGATGGTGAACACCCGGTCCACCCCGGCGATGCAGGCGGCGGCCAGCACCAGTTCGTTGATTTCACCCCGCGGGGTCGGGACGACCATGACCACTTCAGTCACGCCGGCGACCTTGGCCGGGATGGCGTTCATCAGCACCGAGGACGGATAGGACGCCTTGCCGCCCGGCACGTAAAGACCGGCGCGATCCAGCGGCGTGACTTTCTGGCCCAGCACCGTGCCGTCGGCTTCGGTGTAGCTCCAGGAATCCTGTTTCTGCCTTTCGTGATAATCACGCACCCGCGACGCGGCTTTTTCCAAGGCTTCGCGCTGGGGCACGGTGATCCGGGTCAGGGCCAGCTCCAGGCGCTCGCGCGGCAGGATCAGGTCGGCCATGGACGCCACTTGCAGGCCGTCGAATTTCTGGGTGAATTCCACCAGGGCGGCATCGCCACGCTCGCGCACAGCCTTGATGATGTCCAGCACCCGCTGATTGACCGAGTCGTCAGACACGCTTTCCCAGCTCAGCAGATGATCCAGATGATGTGCGAAATCCGGATCGGCAGCGTTGAGTCGGCGAATCGAAGTGGGAGCGGTCATAGCGAGGGCCTCATTAATGGCAAATGCTCAGGCGCCCTAAGCTACCAGTCCATTCGCGTGGGCACCTGAGAAAATTGGCTATGACACGGATAGACGGGCGCGACTCGAGGTCGCGCAGGTGAATCAGCCGCGGTGTCGCGATTCCACTGCCTTGCGCAGGGTATCGATCAAAGCCTGGATACGAGCATGCTGCATTTTCATCGACGCCTTGTTGACGATCAACCGGGAGGTGATGTCGGCGATGAAATCCTGGGGCTCCAGACCATTGGCCCGCAGGGTGTTGCCGGTGTCGACCACGTCGATGATCTTGTCCGCCAGGCCGATCAGCGGCGCCAGCTCCATCGAACCGTACAGCTTGATGATGTCGACCTGACGGCCCTGCTCGGCGTAATACCGCTTGGCAATGTTGACGAACTTGGTCGCCACGCGCAAACGCCCCTTGGGCTCCGGCGCGCCGACTTTACCGGCGGTCATCAGCTTGCAACGGGCGATCCGCAGGTCCAGGGGTTCGTACAGGCCCTGGCCGCCGTATTCCATCAGCACGTCCTTGCCGGCAACGCCCAGGTCGGCGGCACCATGTTCCACATAGGTCGGCACATCGGTGGCACGCACGATCAGCAAGCGCACGTCGGCCTGGGTCGTGGGGATGATCAGCTTGCGGCTCTTGTCCGGATTCTCGGTCGGCACGATGCCCGCTTCAGCCAGAAGCGGCAGGGTGTCGTCAAGGATGCGGCCCTTGGACAGTGCGATGGTCAACATGGGAAACGTCAGTCCTTATCAAGGTACTCATGCCCGGTCGCAAGCGGCGCCGGACATACATCGAGGGTGCAACCACCCTCGAATGAAACGAAATCAACGGATGCGTCCCTGCATCCATGCAACCAGAACTAGCCCGGTACGCGGCGGATCTTGGCGCCAAGCATCTGCAGCTTCTCTTCGATGCACTCATAACCACGGTCTATGTGGTAGATGCGATCGATGAGGGTATCGCCTTCGGCAACCAGGGCCGAGATCACCAGGCTGGCCGAAGCCCGCAGGTCGGTGGCCATGACTGGCGCGCCCTTGAGCTTCTCGGTGCCAGTGACGATGGCCGTGTTGCCTTCGACCTGGATCTTGGCGCCCATGCGGTGCAGTTCGTAGACGTGCATGAAACGGTTTTCGAAGATCGTCTCGATGACCGCGCCCGTGCCTTCGGCAATGGCGTTGAGGGAGATGAACTGCGCCTGCATGTCGGTCGGGAACGCCGGGTATGGAGCGGTCCGCACGTTGACAGCCTTGGGGCGCTTGCCGTGCATGTTCACTTCGATCCAGTCTTCGCCGCAGGTGACTTCGGCACCGGCTTCCTTGAGTTTCTCCAGGACGGCTTCGAGGATGGTCGGATCGGTGTCCTTGACCTTGACGCGGCCACCGGTGACGGCAGCGGCCACCAGGTAGGTACCGGTTTCGATCCGATCCGGCATCACCTTGTAGGTGGCCGAATGCAGGCGCTCGACGCCATCGATGGTGATGGTGTCAGTGCCGGCACCGCTGATCTTGGCACCCATGGCGATCAGGAAGTTCGCCAGGTCGACCACTTCAGGCTCGCGGGCAGCGTTCTGCAGCACGCTGCGGCCCTTGGCCAGTGCGGCGGCCATCATGATGTTCTCGGTACCGGTCACGCTGACGGTATCGAAGAAGAAGTGCGCGCCGCGCAAGCCGCCTTCCGGCGCCTTGGCCTTGATGTAGCCGCCTTCGACGTCGATCACCGCGCCCATGGCTTCCAGGCCGCGGATGTGCAGGTCCACCGGACGCGAGCCGATGGCGCAACCGCCAGGCAAGGCGACTTCGGCTTCACCGAAACGGGCGACCATCGGGCCCAGTACCAGGATCGACGCACGCATGGTCTTCACCAGTTCGTACGGGGCGATCAGGGTCTTGATGGTGCGTGGGTCGATCTCGACGCTGAGCTTCTCGTCGATCACCGGCTCGATGCCCATGCGGCCGAACAGCTCGATCATCGTGGTGATGTCGTGCAGGTGCGGCAGGTTGGCCACGGTCACAGGACCATCGCACAGCAGGGTTGCGGCCAGGATTGGCAGGGCGGAGTTCTTTGCCCCGGAAATACGGATTTCGCCATCAAGACGAACGCCGCCGGTAATAATCAGTTTATCCATAAGAATCTCGAGGCCCTTGGGCTCAGGTGCGCTCGGCCCAGGCCGCGCTGCTGAAAAATTTCATCGTGACCGCGTGGATGCTGCCATCGGCAATCCATGGGTTCAAATGGGCATAGATGCTCTGCTGACGCTTCACTGGGCTCAATGCCGCCAGTTCATCGCTGATCACGTTCAGCTGGAAGTTGCAGCCTTCGCCTTCAACTTCCACCTGCGTACCAGGCAGCTTTCCTTCAAGGAAGCTCTTCACTTCTACAGCCTGCATGCTCAACCTCAATCGGCGCCCTGTGCGCGCGGGTCGCACATCATACAAAAAAGCCCCGCGCCTGCGAACCCCGCGAAGCAGGACTCTGACGGGGGGACTTTTCCGACAATGTGGGTCAGGAGTGCGCCAACAGCTCGGTCAGCTCGCTGACCTGGGCTATTTCGCGCATGTCTTCGGGCATCCCACGGATGCTCCACGTTTTGCCGGCCGCCTGGGCGTCCCGCATGAAGCACAGCAGCAGCGACAAGCCGACACTGCTGGATTTCTGCACCGCCGAGCAGTCAATGACCACCTCGGCGGCACCGACGGACTTGATCAGCGCCTGGCCCTGCTTGCGCAAGGCAGGGCCGGTGCGGTAGTCCAGCACGCCACTGAGCAGCAGCTCACCCGCGCCGCCCAGACGAACGGCCGACTCACTCACCGACTCGATCATTGTTCCTGCTTCTCTTTGGCTTCTTCGGTCACTTCCTTGGCCTTGGCGACTTCGCCGGCCCAACCGTCGATGGTCTTGTCCAGGTCGTTGCCATTGCGCTGCATCGCATCGGCGAACTGATCGCGGAACAGCTTGCCAATGTTGATGCCATTGATGATCACGTTGCGCACCTTCCACTCGCTGTTGATCTTCTCCAGCGTGTAGGAGACAGGGTAGACCGCGCCGTTGTTGCCCTTGACCTGCATGTCGACGCTGGTGCGGGTGCCGCTTTCGTCCTTGGCCGGGGAAACGGTGATGCCCTGGTTGTTGTATTCCAGCAAGGCGTTGCCATAGAACTGCATCAGGCTGCGCTTGAAGTTCTCCTGGAAGCGGGTCATCTGCGCCGGGGTTGCCTTGCGCGAGTACTTGACGGTCATGATGCTCTTGGAGATGCCATCGGCGTCCACCACAGGGCCGACGATGCCGTTCAGCGCATCATAGAACGCGCTGGGGTCTTGCTTGTACTTCTCTTTATTGGCGGCAAGGTCCGCCAACAACCGGGTGGTCGTGTCCTGGATGATGTCATGGGCCGAAGGCGCGGCCACGGCGTTGGCCATCAACGGCAGCGCCGCGAGCAGCACCAACAGGCTACGTCGCAAGATAGAGATCATTCAAAAGCTCCTCATTTGGCGTCTTTGCTAACGGTATTGAGCAGGAATTTACCGATCAGGTCCTCGAGCACCAGGGACGACTGCGTGTCATGGATGACCCCGCCGTCCTTGAGCACGGTGTCTTCTCCTCCCACGCTGATGCCAATGTATTTCTCGCCCAGCAGCCCGGCCGTGAGGATAGATGCCGTGGAGTCAGTCGGCAGGTTGTCCACGCGCTTTTCCAGCTGCAGCGTCACCCGACCGGTGAAATCCTCGCGGTTCAGATCGATTGCCGTGACCTTGCCGATGGTCACACCGGCCATGGTCACCTTGGCTCTGACCGTCAAACCGGCGATATTGTCGAAGTTGGCATAAAGTTTATAAGTATCGGTGCTTGCCGTCGGCGCCAGTCCACTGACCCGCAAGGCCAGCAGCAGCAAAGCCAGGATGCCAGCCAGCAAGAAAAGGCCGACACCGATTTCCAGGGTGCGGTTTTGCATCAGAAATCTCCAAACATCAAGGCGGTCAGAATAAAGTCAAGGCCCAGGACCGCCAGCGAGGCGTACACCACGGTCTTGGTTGTGGCACGGCTGATCCCCTCTGAAGTGGGGTCACAGTCATAGCCTTGAAACACGGCGATCCAGGTCACGACGAACGCGAACACGGCACTTTTGATCACGCCATTGAGGACATCGTCGAGGAAGTCGACGCTGTTTTGCATGTTCGACCAGTAGGAACCTTCATAGACCCCCAGCCAGTCGACGGCCACCCAGGAGCCGCCCCAGATCCCCACGACGCTGAAAATCATCGCCAGCACCGGCAGGGAAATGAAGCCGGCCCACAGGCGCGGGGCAATGATGTACTTGAGCGGGTCGACACCGATCATTTCCAGGCTGGACAGTTGCTCGGTGGACTTCATGTTACCGATTTCAGCCGTCAGCGCCGAACCGGCCCGCCCGGCGAACAGCAGCGCCGTCACCACGGGGCCGAGCTCGCGCAGCAGCGTCAGGGCGACCATCTGCCCGACCGCCTGCTCCGAACCGTAGCTGGACAAAATGCTGAAGCCCTGCAGCGCCAACACCATGCCAATGAAGATCCCGGAGACCACGATGATCACCAGGGACATCACGCCCACCGAGTGCAACTGCTTGACCAGCAGGCCAAAGCCGCCGCCTGTCGCGTTGCGACCGAGCAGGGCGTGCATCAGGAACAGCGAGGAACGGCCCAGCACCGCCACCACATCGATGCCGGAGCGACCAAACAGACGAACTCTTTCCAACAGTGACTTCTTGCGCATCAGCGCTTCCCCAGCAGATCGGTACGGTAATCCGTGGCCGGAAAATGGAATTCCACCGGGCCGTCCGGATCACCCTTCATGAATTGGCGAATACGCGGGTTGTCCGAATCCGCCAGTTCCTGCGGTGTGCCCTGCCCCAGCACCTGACCATCGCCGACCACATAGATGTAGTCGGCAATGCTGGCGGTTTCGGCCAGGTCATGGGAGACCACGATACTGGTGATGCCCAGCGCATCGTTGAGCAGGCGGATCAGGCGCACGAGTACACCCATGGCGATCGGGTCCTGGCCGACGAAGGGTTCGTCGTACATGAGGATCTTCGGATCGAGGGCAATCGCCCGCGCCAGCGCGACCCGCCGCTTCATGCCGCCGGACAGCTCGTCCGGCATCAGGTCGATGGCGCCGCGCAGCCCGACGGCCTGCAACTTGAGCAGGACGATGTCGCGGATCATTTCTTCCGGCAGGTCGGTATGGACCCGCAGCGGAAACGCCACGTTCTCGAACACATCGAGGTCGGTGAACAGCGCGCCGCTCTGGAACAGCACGCCCATGTGCTTGCGTGCATCGAACAGGTCGCTGCGAGACAACTGGGGAAGATTCTGGCCATTGACCCAGACTTCGCCGGCGCTGGGACGCAACTGCGCGCCTATCAGCCGCAGCAGCGTGGTCTTGCCACACCCGGAGGGCCCCATGATGCCGGTGACCTTGCCCCGTGGTATGCGAATATCGATGTCATTGAAAATGCTGCGCGTCCCTCGCTTGAAGGACAGTCCCTTCAGCTCGACCGCGTAGGCGTTGTCGGCACTCATCTAAACTCCTTGCGATGCAGCCTCACATTCGAATGCCCTGGGCAGCCGACAAGCGCCGGTACCGCCGGGCACGCGAACCGGCGGCGAACTATATCACTGCAACAGCCAAGCGCCCAAGGCCAACGCCCCGCCCGTTAAGCCTGGCTTAAGGTAAAAGCCACATTTTATGTCAAACGTTGCGGCCCCTTGAACAAAGCATGACGAACTTACGTGAGGGAATTGTTCATTACCGCTATAATCGCCGCCTTTTCATCGGGCTATACGATTCCAGACATGAGCCAATCCAGCGACCTGATTCAATCGGCACAACGTACCATCCGCCTCGAGCTCGAAGCCGTGCAAGGCTTGTTGCCCCATATCGACGCTGATTTCGTACGCGCCTGCGAGATGATTCTGGCCAGCAAGGGCCGCGTGGTCGTGGTCGGCATGGGCAAGTCCGGGCACATCGGCAACAAGATCGCCGCCACCCTCGCCAGCACCGGCACCACGGCCTTTTTCGTCCACCCGGCCGAAGCCAGCCATGGCGACATGGGCATGATCACCCGGGACGACATCATCCTGGCCCTGTCCAACTCCGGCTCCACCAACGAGATCATCACCCTGCTGCCGCTGATCAAGCGCCTGGGCATCCAGTTGATCAGCGTGACCGGCAACCCCGACTCGCCGCTGGCCAAGGCCGCCGAAGTGAACCTCAATGTCAATGTCGAGCACGAAGCCTGCCCGCTGAACCTGGCACCGACCTCCTCCACCACCGCGGCACTGGTCATGGGCGATGCCCTGGCCGTGGCGCTGCTGGAAGCCCGGGGCTTCACCGCGGAAGATTTCGCCTTTTCCCATCCCGGTGGCGCCCTCGGCCGTCGCCTGCTGCTGAAAGTCGAAAACGTGATGCACGCCGGCCAGGAACTGCCGCAGGTTGTGCGCGGCACGCTGCTCAAGGACGCGCTCATGGAAATGACCCGCAAGGGGCTGGGCATGACGGTGGTCCTGGAGGCCGACGGCAAGCTCGCCGGGATCTTTACCGACGGCGACCTGCGCCGCACCCTGGACCGCACCATCGACATCCACAGTGCGACCATCGAACAGGTCATGACCCCCCACGGCAAGACCGCCCGCGCCGAGATGCTCGCCGCCGAGGCCCTGAAAATCATGGAAGACCACAAGATCAGCGCCCTGGTGGTCGTCGATGACGAAGACCGTCCGGTGGGCGCCCTGAACATGCACGATCTGCTGCGTGCGGGAGTCATGTAAATGAACACAGACCTGTTGCAACGCGGCAAAGCCATCAAGCTGGCCGTCTTCGATGTCGATGGCGTGCTGACCGACGGTCGCCTGTACTTCCTCGAAGACGGCAGCGAATTCAAGACCTTCAATACCCTCGACGGCCAAGGCATCAAGATGTTGATGGCCGCCGGCGTGCAGACCGCTATCATCAGCGGCCGCAAGACCCCGGTGGTCGAACGGCGTGCGAAGAACCTCGGCATCCCGCACCTTTACCAGGGGCGCGAAGACAAACTGGTGGTGCTGGACGAGCTTCTGGGTCAACTCAACCTAAGCTATGAACAGGTGGCCTACCTCGGTGACGACCTGCCAGACCTGCCGGTGATTCGCCGGGTCGGCCTGGGCATGGCGGTCGCCAACGCGGCCAGCTTTGTCCGCGAGCATGCCCACGGCATCACCACGGCGCGAGGCGGCGAAGGTGCGGTCCGTGAATTCTGTGAACTGATCCTGCGCGCCCAGGGCCGCCTCGAAGCGGCCAACGCCGCGTACCTGTGAGCCATTTATGCTGAGCAAAAAGATTCGCACCATTGTGGTGTTTGCCTGTATCGCGGCGATTTTCGCCGCGGTGGGCTATTGGAACATCAGCCCCGAACGCTTTCTCGACCAGCCTGCGGCCCAGGTCGAGGAACGGATCGACTGGTACGCGACCAACACCCACACCCTGCAGTACCTGCCCGACGGCAAAGTGCAATATGAGATGACGTCCGACAAGGTTGACCACGTAAAGGCCACTGACATTACGCTGGTCACCAAGCCGGACCTGAACATGTTCCGCGGCACCGAATTCCCGTGGCACGTGCAGAGCGAGCACGCCGAAGTCAATTCCGGCGGCACCGAAGTGGAATTGATCGACTCGGTACGCGTCGCCCGAACCGACGAGAAAAACCGCACGACCATCATCACCAGCACACGCATGACCGTGTTCCCACAGCAAGAATATGCGCAGACCGAGCAACCCGTTAGAATCGACGGCGCCGGGGGTGTATCGACCGGCACGGGCATGAAGGCGTATTTGAAGGAAAGCAGGATACACCTGCTATCGAACGTAAGAGGACAGTATGAAGCTCGCTAAAACCCTCCCTATTTTGCTCAGTCTGGGCGCAGCACTGGGAAGCGCGAGCGCCTGGGCTCTTCCCAACGACCGCGACCAACCTATCCGCATCCAGGCCGACGACGCCCAACTCGACGACAAGAATGGCGTCGCCACCTATAAAGGTGACGTGATCATCACCCAGGGCTCGATGAAGGTCACCGGCAACACCGTGACCATCACCCGCACCCAGTCCGGCGACATCGACGTGGTGACCTCGGTGGGCAACCTGGCCTATTTCGAGCAACTGCAGACTGCGGGCGACACCAAGCCAGTACAGGGCTACGGGGTGACCATCCAATACCACGCCTCCCAGGATCGCGTGGTCCTGATCGACCGCGCCAAGGTCGTCGACAAGGACAACAACGTCACCCAGGGCGAGAAAATCGTCTACGACACCAACAAGAAACTCGCCAGCGCCGGCCGCGCCACCGGCAGCAAGGTGACCGAGCAGCGTCCGCGGATCGATATGGTGATCCAGCCTAAAAAGAAAACCGAGCAGAAGGCCCAGTAATGGCAACTCTGAAAGCCCAGCACTTGGCCAAGAGCTACAAGGGCCGGCAAGTCGTGCGTGATGTCAGCCTGTCCATCGACAGCGGCCAGATCGTCGGCCTGCTCGGCCCCAATGGCGCGGGCAAGACCACCTGCTTCTATATGATCGTCGGCCTGGTCCAGGCCGATCAGGGTCGCGTGCTGATCGACGACCTGGATGTCAGCCACCAGCCGATGCACGGCCGGGCGAAGGCCGGGATCGGCTATTTGCCGCAAGAAGCGTCGATCTTCCGCAAACTGTCGGTTGCCGACAACATCATGGCGATCCTCGAGACCCGCAAGGAGCTCGACAAGGCCGGCCGTCGCCAGGAGCTGGAAAGCCTGCTGCAGGAATTCCACATCAACCACATTCGCGACAACCTGGGCATGAGCCTGTCGGGCGGCGAACGGCGCCGCGTGGAAATTGCCCGCGCCCTGGCCACCGCACCGAAATTCATCCTGCTCGACGAACCGTTCGCCGGCGTGGACCCGATCTCGGTGGGCGACATCAAGCAGATCATCCATCACCTCAAGGCCAAGGGCATCGGCGTACTGATCACCGACCACAACGTGCGCGAGACCCTGGATATCTGCGAAACCGCCTACATTGTCAATGACGGCCAATTGATCGCCGAAGGTGACTCCGCCGCGATCCTGGCCAACGACCTGGTCAAGGAAGTGTACCTGGGCCATGAGTTCCGCCTGTAAGCACACGTGTATGGCGAATTGCCCGGGCGTCGTTTAACTTTATTATGGCGACGCTCTAGGCAAACACTTCGGTTTCAGGCATATAATTTGCTTAAGTTTGGCGCTCCGGCGCCCTGTAGTGGATGGCGCATGTGCGCCGGCGAATAAGGTGTTAAGCCCCTGCCATGAAACCATCGCTAGTCTTGAGAATGGGCCAGCAGCTGACGATGACACCGCAGCTGCAACAGGCCATCCGCCTGCTCCAATTGTCGACCCTGGACCTGCAGCAGGAAATCCAGGAGGCCCTGGAGTCCAATCCGATGCTCGAACGCCAGGAAGAAGGCGACGACTTCGATAACACCGATCCGCTGGCCGACAACGTCGAGCAGAAGACCAACACCGAGATCCCGGAACCGTCCTACCAGGAAGCCGCCCCGACGGTGGATAACCTCGAGGATGGCGAATGGAACGAGCGCATCCCCAACGAATTGCCCGTGGACACGGCCTGGGAAGATGTCTACCAGACCAGCGCCAGCAACCTGCCCAGCAGCGATGATGACGAGTGGGACTTCACCACCCGCACCTCGGCCGGCGAAAGCCTGCAAAGCCACCTGCTGTGGCAACTGAACCTGGCGCCGATGTCCGACACCGATCGCCTGATCGCCGTGACCCTGATCGATTGCATCAACAACCAGGGCTACCTGGACGAGACCCTCGAAGAAATCCTCGAAGCCTTCGACCCCGAGCTCGACATCGAGCTGGACGAGATCGAAGCCGTCCTCCATCGCATCCAGCAATTCGAACCGGCCGGCATCGGCGCCCGCAACCTGGGCGAGTGCCTGCTGCTGCAACTGCGCCAGTTGCCTGCCAAGACACCATGGCTGGCCGAAGCCAAGCGATTGGTCACCGATTACATCGACCTGCTGGGCGGTCGCGACTACAGCCAATTGATGCGGCGCATGAAGCTCAAGGAAGATGAGCTGCGCCAGGTCATCGAGCTGGTACAGAGCCTCAACCCGCGTCCCGGCTCGCAGATCGAATCCACGGAGCCTGAGTACGTTGTCCCCGATGTGATCGTGCGCAAGCACAACGATCGCTGGCTGGTGGAGCTCAACCAGGAGTCGGTGCCCAAGCTGCGGGTCAACGCCCAGTACGCCGGCTTCGTCAAGCGCGCCGACACCAGCGCCGACAACACCTTCATGCGCAACCAGTTGCAGGAAGCCCGCTGGTTCATCAAGAGCCTGCAGAGCCGCAACGAAACCCTGATGAAAGTGGCCACCCAGATCGTCGAGCATCAGCGCGGCTTCCTGGAGTACGGCGATGAGGCGATGAAACCGTTGGTCCTGCATGACATTGCCGAGGCAGTGGGTATGCACGAGTCGACGATTTCCCGGGTGACCACCCAGAAATTCATGCATACCCCCCGGGGCATCTATGAATTGAAATACTTTTTCTCCAGCCATGTCAGCACCTCCGAAGGCGGCGAATGCTCGTCCACGGCCATCCGCGCGATCATCAAAAAACTGGTGGCCGCGGAAAATCAGAAAAAGCCGTTGAGTGACAGCAAGATCGCTGGTTTACTGGAGGCACAAGGCATTCAGGTGGCCCGCCGTACCGTCGCCAAATACCGCGAATCCCTCGGGATCGCGCCTTCGAGCGAACGCAAGCGGTTGATGTAACAGGCCACGCCACAGCGTTCCAGTGGCAGGCATTTCTGCCTGCCGCTTTATGCACTGGCAACGAAGGAGAAGCTGTATGCAAGTCAACATCAGTGGACACCAACTGGAAGTGACCGAACCCCTGCGCACCTACATCGGCGAAAAACTCGACCGGTTGGAGAGGCATTTCGACAAGATCACCAACGTGCAAGTCACGATGAACGTCGAGAAGCTGCTGCAGAAAATCGAAGCCACGCTGCATATCCCCGGCGGAGAAGTGGTTGCCAACGCAGAGCACACAGACATGTATGCCGCGATTGACCTGCTGACCGACAAGCTGGATCGCCAACTCAAAAAGCATAAGGAAAAGACCCAGAGCCTCCTCCAGGGCGCGACCGGTCGTTAACCCCCCCAATCCATGATCCGACTAGAAACCATCCTGACCCCCGGCCGTTCCCTAGTGAACGCGCCGGGCGGCAGTAAAAAGAAAGCCCTCGAACAAACTGCCAACCTGATCCACCGCGAAGTGCCGGATCTGGGAATGCAGGATGTCTTCGAGGCGCTGGTTGCCCGTGAAAAACTCGGTTCCACCGGTTTTGGCAACGGCATCGCCATTCCCCACTGCCGCCTCAAGGGTTGCGCCGCACCCATCAGCGCACTGTTGCACCTTGAAGCCCCCATAGATTTCGACGCCATCGACGGCGCCCCGGTCGACCTGCTGTTCGTATTGCTGGTTCCGGAAGCGGCGACCGATGCGCACCTCGAGCTGCTGCGCCAGATAGCCAGCATGCTGGACCGCAAGGAAGTGCGCGAAAAACTGCGCAGCGCGCCGAGTAACGAAGCTCTGTACCAGGTGGTCCTGGACGAGCAGAACGGTCATTAAACATGCGCATGATCATCGTCAGTGGCCGCTCCGGCTCCGGTAAAAGCACGGCCCTCAACGTGCTTGAGGACAGCGGCTACTATTGCATCGACAACCTGCCCGCCGGCCTGCTGCCAGAACTGGCCGAGCGCGCCCTGATCCACACCGAGCTGGCACAGCCGCTGGTGGCGGTGTCCATCGATGCGCGCAACTTGCCGAGCCACCTGTCGCGTTTTCCCGAACTGCTCGAGGAAGTGCGCAGCCGGCATATTCAATGCGATGTGTTGTACCTGGATGCCGATGAAGAGACGCTACTCAAGCGTTTTTCCGAAACCCGCCGGCGTCACCCGCTGAGCAACGCCAACCGCTCCCTGGCCGAAGCCATTGAGGATGAAAGCCAGCTGTTGGGGCCGATCGCCGACCTGGCGGACCTGAAGGTCAACACCACGCACCTGAACCTGTATCAGTTGCGCGACACCATCAAGCTGCGCCTGCTGAACCAACCGGAGCCGGGCACGGCGTTCCTGGTGGAGTCGTTCGGCTTCAAGCGTGGCATGCCGGTAGACGCCGACCTGGTGTTCGATGTGCGTTGCCTGCCCAACCCTTATTGGAAACCGGAACTGCGCGAGCAGTCCGGGCTCGATCAGCCGGTGATCGACTACCTGGCCGCACAGCCGGACGTCGAGGAAATGTACCAGGACATCTCCAGCTACCTGCTTAAATGGCTACCCCGCTTTGCCGCGAGCAATCGCGCCTATGTCACGATCGCCATCGGCTGTACCGGCGGTCACCACCGCTCCGTCTACCTGACCGAACGCCTCGGCCAGCTCCTGCAAAAATCCCTGAAGAATGTCCAGGTTCGCCACCGCGACCTCAGCTAAAGGATTCACACCGCGATGCCTGCTCAGGAAATTGAAATCATCAACAAGCTGGGCTTGCATGCCCGAGCGTCGGCCAAGTTTGTCGGAGTCGCGGGACAGTTCAAGGACACCACCATCAGGGTCGGCCGCACGCCGGAGTCCACGGTCGACGGCAAAAGCATCATGGCGATGATGATGCTCGCCGCCGGCAAGGGCACCAAGATCTACCTGAGCACCGAAGGGGATCAGGCGAAGGAAGCGATGGATGCCCTGGTGGACCTGATCAACCGATACTTCGACGAAGGCGAATAACCCCTGTGGCGAGGGGATTTATCCCCGCTGGGGTGCGAAGCAGCCCCCCAAAAAAGGGCCCATACAATCGACCAGAGATACCGCGAGAGTAGGTTTTTGGGCTGCTTCGCAGCCCAGCGGGGATAAATCCCCTCGCCACAAATGGTCCCTTCCTACGGATGGTCCCTGTCACACAGATTCCCCCTGTCACGCCAACGCCGTATCCAGCACCATCATCAGGCAAAACCCCACCAACAACCCCAGGCTCGCCAGCTTCTCGTGACCATTGCGGCGGGATTCGGGAATGACTTCGTGGGTCACCACCAGCAGCATCGCCCCAGCCGCCAACGCCAGGCCCAGGGGCAAGAGCAGCTCGGCCAGACTCACCAACCAGGCGCACAGCAGCGCGAACACGGGCTCGACCAACCCTGACGCCGCGCCAATCAGGAAAGCCCTGACCCGCGACATGCCCGCCGTGGCCAGCACCAACGCGATCACCAGCCCTTCGGGGACATCCTGCAAGGCGATGCCCATCGCCAGGCTGTCGGCATCCGGCATGCCGCCGCCCGCCGACACACCCACCGCCATGCCTTCTGGAATGTTGTGGGCGATGATGGCGAACACGAACAACCAGATCCGCGGCGCTATGATCGGACGGCCTGGCGCCGCCACCACCCTTTCCGGGCTGGCCGAGACCTTGCGGTCCACCAGGTACAGCCCGAACGCCCCCGACAGAATGCCAAAGCAGATAAGGCCGCTGGCTGCCCAAGGCGTGAATCCCAACTGCTCGGCCGCGGCAATGCCCGGCACGATCAGCGAAAACGCCGTGGCCGCGAGCATCACTCCGGCACCGAAGCCCAGCAGCGAATCGCTCACGGTCTGGGGCATGCGCCGGATGACCAGCACCGGCACAGCCCCCAGCGCGGTGCCCAAGGCACAAAGTCCGCCGCCTTGCAGGGCTCGCAACAGCCTGGGCTCCAGGTCCAGCCACGCCAGGCCCTGGGCCGCCAACAACGTCATCCCGGCCAACAGCAGCAATGACCCCAAGGCATAGCGGAACATCCGCCCGCTTCCAATCGCCAGTGTTTGAGTATCCATAGTCAGCCTTGGAGGGTGTTCATGAAGGACTCGACGCCAGCGCCGCCTGATAGCGCCGGGCGACTTCAGGCCAATTGATCACGTTGTAGAAGGCGCTGATGTATTCCGGACGACGGTTCTGATAGCGCAGGTAGTAGGCATGCTCCCAGACGTCCAGGCCAAGAATCGGCGTGTTGCCATTCATCAGCGGACTGTCCTGGTTGCCGCTGCTTTCCACCACCAGGGTCTTTTGCGGGGTCACGCTCAACCACGCCCAGCCGCTGCCGAAACGGGTCAGTGCCGCTTTGGTGAACGCTTCCTTGAAACGCTCGATACCACCCAGTTGCGCATCGATCGCCGCCGCCAGGGCGCCCTCGGGCAGGCCGCCGCCCTGGGGCGTCATCACCTCCCAGAACAAAGAATGATTGGCATGGCCACCGCCCTGGTTGATGACCGCCGCCTTCAGGCTGGGCGGCAACTGCTCCACGCTGGACACCAGTTTTTCGACGGGCCATCCGGCGTATTCGGTGCCGTCCACCGCCGCGTTGAGGTTATTGATGTAGGTCTGGTGGTGCTTGGTGTAATGGATCTCCATGGTTTGCGCATCGATGTGCGGTTCCAGGGCGTCGTAGGCGTAGGGCAATGCAGGCAAGGTAAAAGCCATGTTCAATGAACTCCATGATGAAGAGGAGCATTGCGCTGCCGGGACGTAGCGGCATTGCAATGCAGCAGGCGCTGGGTGCGTGGGTACTCACCGTGCTCGCTGATGAAATTCAGCAGTTCGACGTAGGTCTTGTGGCTCTGGCGTTGCGCGGCGGCGCGCAGGGCCGGTGCCAGGCGTTCGTCCTGCATCGTCTGCAACAACCGTTGGTGGATCGCACACAAATATTCGGCGCTCTCCTCCGGTTGGTTCAGGCGCAAGTGCAGGTCCGCCAGGTTGTGATGGGAGACGACGCAAGCAGCGACCGCTTCGTCGGCATCGGCCCAGCGCTCGAACAACACTTGGGCCAGCGCCAGGGCTTGCAGGTAGGCTTCGCGGGCATCCACCAGCTCGCCCAGCATGAAACAGCGATTGGCCCGTTCGATCGTACGTTTCCAGTGTTCCATGGTGAGTCCTCCACACAGGTGTCGGGTTACACGCCGCCAGCGGTGAGCTTCTCCGGGTCCAGCAGGACTTCGAGTTCGCTGCGAGACAGGTCGGTGTGTTCCAGGGCGACATCGATGACCGGTCGGCCTTGCTGATAAGCCTTCTTGGCGATTTCAGCGGCCTTCTGGTAACCGATGATCGGATTCAGCGCGGTCACCAGGATCGGGTTGCGCGACAATGCTTCCTTGAGCCTGGCTTCGTTGACCTTGAACGTGGCGATGGCCTTGTCCGCGAGCAAGCGGCTGGCGGTGGACATCAGGCCGATGCTGCTCAGCAGGTTCTGGGCGATGATCGGCAACATCACGTTCAATTCGAAGTTGCCCGATTGACCGGCAATGGTGATCGCCGTGTCGTTACCGATCACCTGGGCCGCGACCATCGCAGTGGCTTCAGGAATGACCGGGTTGACCTTGCCGGGCATGATCGAGGAGCCCGGCTGCAAGCCTTCGAGCTCGATTTCACCCAGGCCCGCCAGCGGCCCGGAGTTCATCCAGCGTAGGTCGTTGGCGATTTTCATCAGCGACACGGCCGTGGTCTTGAGCTGCCCGGAAACCGCCACGGCGGTGTCCTGGGAGCCGATCAGCGCGAACAGGTTCTTGCCCGGGGTGAATTGCACCTGGGTCAATTGCGTCAGTTGTTGGCTGAACAACTCGGCGAAGCGTGGATGGGCATTGACCCCAGTGCCGACCGCCGTACCGCCCTGGGCCAGGGATTGCAGGCTCGGCAACAAGTCCTGCAAGTGGCCGATGTTAGCCTTGAGTTGTTGCGCCCAACCGTCGAGCACCTGGCTCAGGCGCACTGGCATGGCGTCCATCAGGTGGGTGCGACCCGTCTTGATGAACGGGTGGACTTCTTCGGCCTTGCGCTCGATCACCTGCACCAGGTGCAACAACGCCGGCAGCAGTTGCTCATGCAGGGCCAGCGCGGCACTGACATGAATACTGGTGGGGATGATGTCGTTGCTGCTCTGGCCGCAGTTGACATGGTCGTTCGGGTTGATCGCCTCTCCCAGCAGGCCGCTGGCGAGGGTGGCGATCACTTCGTTGGCGTTCATGTTGGAGCTGGTGCCCGAGCCGGTCTGGAAGATGTCCACCGGAAAATGATCCATGAAACGACCTTCGAGCAACCCCAGGGCGGCATCGACGATCGCCTTGCCCTGGGCCGCGCTGATCTGTTCCAGCTCTACGTTGGCCCGGGCGGCCGCAGCCTTGGCCAGGATCAGGGCGCGGATGAATGGCGCCGGCATGCGCTGGCCGCTGACCGGGAAGTTATCCACGGCACGCTGGGTCTGGGCGCCATAGAGGGCGTCCACCGGGACGTGCAGCTCGCCCATGCTGTCGCGTTCGATACGGGTATTACTCATCGGGAGATCCTTGCACCAGTTCAATAAGGGGAATCGATGGCGCCAGGGCGCAGGTCGCCAGCGCCCAGGCATGGCTCTGCCAGCGCTTGAGGCGGCAGCGGCACAGTGATTGGCGTTCGAGATCACGCAGGGGGCGCCAGGCCTGGTCGAGGCAGAGGCTGCGCCAATGCCAGGGCAGCGCGACATCCGAGGCGGTGTCGAGCAGCAGGCGGAAGGCGGTTTCGGAGATCATCCACGGCGAGGTGGCGGTGCAACAGGCCAGGTAGCGACCCTCGGCCAGATAATGCTCGATCAACCGCGGCTCGTCCGGATTCATCGCGCATCGGATCTGGCGGCTCATCCAGCGCCAGCTTTCAAGGTAGGGTTGTTCGTGCAGGGCAGAACTCATGACCGGGGCTCACTCGGCGAATGAGATTCATTATTAGATGATAATAAGAAGCAACACAAGCCTGGGAGCGCATCATTGTGGCGAGGGGATTTATCCCCTCACCACAGGGTGTCCACCGTGTCCCCCGGTCCAAACAGGGATCTGCGAACATAAAAAAGGCGCGTCATCCGCTTGAATGACGCGCCTTTTTTCTGCGCTTGAGGGTCAGCTACCCGCCACCGTCATCCGCTCGATCAGTACCGAGCCGGTGCGGATGTTGCTGCGCAGTTCCAGGTCATTGCCCACGGCCACGATCTGCTTGAACATGTCGCGCATGTTCCCGGCGATGGTGACTTCCTGGACCGGGAACTGGATCTCGCCGTTCTCGACCCAGAAACCCGCCGCGCCACGGGAATAGTCGCCGGTGACCATGTTCAGGCCATGGCCCATCAGTTCCGTCACCAGCAGGCCCCGGCCCATGCGCCGCAGCAAGGCGGCCTGGTCTTCTTCGCCATGGGTCACGAACAGGTTATGCACGCCACCGGCATTGGCGGTGCTCGGCATGCCGAGTTTGCGTCCCGAATAGGTGCCGAGAATGTAGGACACCAGCTCGCCCTTTTCCACGAACGGCTTGGCATAGGTGGCCAGGCCATCGCCATCGAACGCCGAGCTGCCCATGGCCTGCATCAGGTGCGGACGCTCGTCGATGGTCATCCATTCCGGGAACAGTTTCTGGCCCAGCGCGCCCTCGAGGAACGACGACTTGCGGTACAGGTTGCCGCCAGACACCGCCGACAGGAAGCTGCCGAACAGACCACCGGCCAGCTCGGCAGAAAACAGCACCGGCACTTCGCAGGTCGGCACCGGCCGTGCACCCAGGCGACTGGCCGCCCGTTGCGCGGCTTTCTGGCCGATGCTCACCGGGTCCGCCAGCAAGGTGCCCTGGCGGTTGACGTCATACCAGTAATCACGCTGCATCTGGCCGTTGGCTTCGGCGATCATGACGCAACTGAGGCTGTGGCGGGTCGATGCATAACCGCCGATGAAACCGTGGCTGTTGCCGTAGACGCGGCAGCCTTGGTGGGTGTTGAGCGTCGTACCGTCGGCATTCTTGATCCGCGAGTCGGCATCGAACGCCGCCGCTTCGCAACGCAGCGCCTGTTCGATGGCCTGTTCAGGGGTGATGTCCCAGGCGTGAAACAGGTCGAAGTCGCGCAGTTCCTTGCACATCAGTGCGGCATCGGCCAGGCCCGAGGCTTCGTCTTCGGAGGTGTGCTGGGCAATCGCCAGTGCCGCGGCGACGGTTTCGCGAATAGCGTCCGGGCCGCTGGCCGACGTGCTGGCCGAGCCTTTGCGCTGGCCCACGTACAAGGTGATGCCAAAGCCCTGGTCGCGGTTGAATTCGACGGTTTCCACCTCGCGCTGGCGTACCGACGTCGACAGGCCTTGCTCCAGGGACACCGCCACCTCGCACGCACTGGCGCCTTGTCGCTTGGCCTCGGCGAGGATCTGCTCGACTTGTTCCTGCAGTGCCGGCAATGCTTGCGGGCCGACGCTTTGAACTGCACTCATGGTGTTCTCCACTCAAATTCTGTTTTCGGTGATGGCCATCGAGCGACCGGGCCGGACAAGCGGCCCCCGACTGGTTATCATGGCGGCGTTTCTTTGCGGACTGCCACCATGGTTGATTCTTACGACGACTCCCTCTACGAGGGTGAAAAAAGCAAATCCCAGGTCAAACGCGAGCTGCATGCTCTGGTTGACCTCGGCGAGCGCCTGACAACACTCAAGCCTGACTTGCTGGCCAAATTGCCTTTGACCGACGCCTTGCGTCGGGCCCTGGCCGATGCGCCCAAGCACACCGCGCATATCGCGCGTAAACGGCACCTGCAGTTCATCGGCAAACTGATGCGCGATCAAGACACTGACGCCATCCTGGTGCTGCTCGATCAACTCGATGCTTCCACCCGGCAGTACAACGAACGCTTCCATAACCTGGAGCGCTGGCGCGATCGCTTGATCGCAGGCGACGACGGCGTGCTGGAAAAATTCGTCATCGACTACCCGGAGGCCGATCGCCAGCAATTGCGCTCCCTGATCCGTCAGGCCCAGCACGAACTGGCGCAGAACAAGCCACCAGCTTCGAGCCGTAAAATCTTCAAGTACATCCGTGAGCTGGACGAAACTCAACGCGGCTTGCGCTGAGTTTCACCTGGTCCGTAGGAGCTGGCGAAGCCTGCGATCTTTTGATCCTTCGCTTGGGATTCAAGGGTTTTTGGAAAGATCGCAGCCTCGTTGCACTCGACAGCTCCTACGCTCATACACCAGCTCCTACGCAGCTCATAGGGGACCGTATCATCCTTACGCGCCCGTGCCACCCACGGTAATCGCATCGATCTTCAGGGTCGGCTGACCGACGCCAACCGGCACCGATTGTCCGTCCTTGCCGCATGTGCCCACCCCGCTGTCCAGCGCCAGGTCGTTACCGACCATCGACACCTTGCTCATCGCCTCCGGCCCGTTGCCGATCAGGGTCGCACCCTTGACCGGTGCGGTGATCTTGCCGTCTTCGATCAGGTAGGCCTCGCTGGTGGAGAACACGAACTTGCCGCTGGTGATGTCCACCTGACCGCCGCCGAGGTTGGCGCAATAGATGCCTTTTTTCACCGAGGCGATGATTTCCGCCGGGTCGCTTTGACCGCCCAGCATGTAAGTGTTGGTCATGCGCGGCATCGGCAGATGCGCATAGGACTCACGACGACCGTTGCCGGTGCGAGCCACGCCCATCAGCCGGGCGTTGAGCTTGTCCTGCATGTAACCCTTGAGCACCCCGTTCTCGATCAGCGTGGTGCATTCGGTTGGCGTGCCTTCATCGTCGACGCTCAGGGAGCCACGACGCCCGGCCAGGGTGCCGTCATCGACAATGGTGCAGAGTTTCGAAGCGACCATTTCCCCCATGCGCCCGCTGTAGGCCGAACTGCCCTTGCGGTTGAAGTCGCCTTCCAGGCCATGGCCCACCGCTTCGTGCAGCAGCACACCGGACCAGCCGGAGCCGAGCACCACCGGCAACGTGCCGGCCGGGGCCGGGATGGCTTCCAGATTGACCAGGGCCTGGCGCAACGCTTCGCGGGCGTAGCCCATGGCGCGGTCTTCACTGAGGAAATAACGGTAATCGGTGCGCCCGCCACCGCCATGGCCGCCGCGCTCACGGCGACCGTTCTGTTCGACGATCACGCTGACGTTGAAGCGCACCAGCGGCCGTACGTCCGCCGCCAGGCCGCCATCGGTGGAAGCCACCAGGATCCGCTCCCAGACCCCGGCCATGCTGACCGACACCTGCTGAATGCGCGGGTCAAGGGCGCGGGTGGCGACGTCAATGCGCTTGAGCAATTCGACTTTCTCGGCGCGGCTCATGACTTCCAGCGGGTTGTCCGGGGCATAGAGTTGCGCCACGTCCTGGCTGCTGAACGCCTGTACCGTGCCATTCTGCCCGGCGCGGGAGATCGAGCGGGCCGCACGGGCCGCAGCGCCGAGGGCTTCGAGGGTGATGGCGTTGCTGTAGGCAAAACCGGTCTTTTCCCCGGACTGGGCACGCACGCCCACACCCTGGTCGAGGTTGAAACTGCCTTCCTTGACGATGCCGTCTTCCAGCGACCAGGACTCGGAAATCTGCCCTTGGAAATACAGGTCGGCGGCATCGATGCCCGGGCCGGCCAGGTCGCCCAGCACGCCTTGCAGGCTTTCAAGCGTCACGCCGCCAGGGGCTAAAAGGTGTTCACTGACTGAGGATAACAACCCGCTCATATGTTTTACGCCTTGAATTCGTCGTCTTGGACAGGCCGCTGTCGAGCGCCCTGCGAGAAAAAGCGCCGATGGCTGGCCACCGGCATGCGCGCCCGGATGGACGCTTGTTCGCTGCTGTCGCGCTCGGCCACCAGCACGGCCTCGCCTTGATCCTGTTGTGCCAGCACGCGGCCCCACGGGTCGACAATCGCGGCATGGCCAAAAGTTTCCCGAGGCCCCGGATGCACGCCACCCTGGGCGGCCGCCAGCACGTAGCACTGGGTCTCGATGGCCCGGGCGCGGATAAGCACGTCCCAATGGGCAGCACCGGTCACCGCGGTAAACGCCGACGGTGCCGTGATCAGCTCGGCCCCGGCCGCCCGCAACTCGCTGTAGAGCTCCGGGAACCGCAAGTCATAACACACCGTCAGGCCCACCCGGCCGACGGGGGTATCGGCAACCACCACGTTGGCACCATAAGCATAGTCATCCGACTCGCGATAGCGCGCGCGATTGTCCGCCACATCCACATCGAACAGGTGCAGCTTGTCGTAGCGCGCCACGATCTGGCCCTGATCGTCGACCAGCAACGAACAGGCATGGGACCTGGCCTCGGGCTGGTCCACCGGCGGTAACGGCAGCGTACCGGCCACAATCCATAACTTGAGGTCACGGGCGACCTGTTTCAACCACGGCAGGATCGGTCCCTGACCAAAGGCTTCGGCACGGCCGATATCGGCGATGTCCCGTCGCCCCATCGCCGCGAAATTCTCCGGCAGCACCGCCAGCCTCGCGCCGCCGGCGGCAGCCTGCTCCAGCAGCACCCGGGCACGGGCCAGGTTGGCGAGCACGTCGCTTTGGCTGACCATTTGAATCACGGCGACTGGCATGGTGTTTCCCTCATTTTTTGCATCATCCCCTGTGGGAGCGAGCTTGCTCGCGATAGCGCAGGATCAGCAAAGGAAATGTGACTGATACACCGCTATCGCGAGCAAGCTCGCTCCCACAGGGGTTATCCCATCGTCTATCAGAACGGCTTGTCGAAAGTGATCTTCGGCTCTTTCCACGGCCCCTTGACGTCGTATCTTACGCTGGCAAAACGCGCCACGCGGTCGCCGATCAGTTTGTCGATCAGAAACAGTGCCCCACCCACCGCCGGTGCACCGACGATCAGCGCGGCGATCGGCAGGTTGTTGGTCACCGGCAACGTCACCAGCAGCTTGGCGTCGACGCGGTCGGCCACCATGTCCAGGGTGCCGTTGAGTTCCAGGTTGCTCGACGGTCCGGTCAGGGTAATGGGTTCGCGGGTCACGTACACCCCGTCGCTCGCCACCAGCAGCCCCTTGACCCGGTCGTAGCTCAAGCCCTTGCCGAACAGGTCGGAGAAGTCCAGGCGCAGGCGTCGGCCGATGGAGTTGAAGTTCAGCAAACCAAATACCCGCAACGCCTGGGCGCTGCCTTCGACTTCGACGAACTGGCCCTTGGTCAACGACGCGTCGAGGCTGCCGGAGAAGCGCTTGGTGGCGACCCACGCCGGCGAACCGGGCCAGCGGCCATCGACATCCAGGCGGAATGCCTGGCTGGTCACGCTCGGTGCGAACCCCCAGCCCTTGAGCACATCGGCCAGGTTCTTGCCGCCGATCCGTCCCTTGTACCAACTGCTGGTGGCGCCAGGCGTACCTTCCCAGCCGCCGCTGCCGTTCAACACCATGCCCTTGAGGCCCATGTCCAGGTTGTTCAGCGCGATGCCCTTGGCGGTCGGTCGCACTTGCAACGACCACGCGCCGATGAGATCGGGGCCTTGGAACAATTGGTCGATGGCGATATCCATCGCCGGGATCTTGCCGGGATCGACCGACGCCAACGGGTCCGGGGCGTTCTCATCGGCCTGGACCGTCGGGTCTGTGGCCGGCAGGCGAACGTAGTCAAGCTTGATGCCAATCGGCGCGGCCTTGGCGTCCGGCAGGCTGACATTGCCTTTGGCCTGCTGGCTATCGAGCCGCAAGGCCCAGGCGTTCGGCTTGCGATCCAGTTGCACAGACGCCTGGTCCAGGGTGGTGCCCATGGCCGTGAGTTTGCCGACGGTCAGATCGACGCTGCTGAGCAATTGCTTGGCACTGCCGCCCGGATCCTGGCCGGCGTACTTGTTCACCAGGTCCTGCCAGGGACTTACGTCCAGTTCCGACAATGTGCCACGCAGTCGCAGCCCCTTGGCCCCAGGCAGCACCGCATCGCCGGCCCCCAGCAGCAACTCGCCGCGGCCGTCGGCGACTTTCCCGCTGGGTGCGGCGTAAGTGAAGCTGGCCAGGTCACCATAATCGACCCAATAACGCCGTTCCGGCCCCTGCAGGGTCATGCGAAACACCGTGTCGCGCCCGACATCGGCGGCCATGCCGAAGGGGGCCGGCAGGTCGACGGCCACGCCCTTGAGGCTGGAACTGACCGACAACTGGCTGTCGGCGCCGTCGAGGATCACTTGCAACTGGTAGGGCACGACACCCGATACCGGCAACGGTTGGGTGACGTTCAGCCAACTGGTGAGCTTGTTGATCTCCACCTGCCCGGACGCGGCGACCCGCGTATTGAGCGCACCGGCACGGCCCTCGGCGAAAATCTGCGCGGTCACGGGCCGGTCGAATGCCCGGGCGCTGATGCCCTTGCCGCTCAACCCCTTGTTGCTGTCGAAGCGGAAATCGCCCTTGAGCTGGGTCAGCTCCAGCGCCGGCTCGCTGAGTTTGAGACGAGCCTGGTCGGTGGCGAAGTCCACCAGGATCTTCGGTTGCTCGCCTTTGACCAGCGGTATATCCAGCTTCACGCTGCCTTTCAGGTCGCCCTCGCCTTCCCAGCCGGCGAACGTCTCGGCGGTCCCGATCGGTGCGCTCTGGAGGATTTTCAAACCGTCGCCCAACCCACCGGCGAACCCGCCGTCCAGCAGCAGATGAGAGCTCTGGCCGGTCGGTACATGGGGAATGTTCACCGAAACATCCTTGACCTGGGTATCGAGCAACTGCCCCTGGCTGGCATAGATGCGCACGCCGCTGTCTTCGACGAAGACATCGCCGCTGACCTTGCTGACCGAAGGCCAGCCCGGCTGGAACGCCAGTTCGGCGTCATGCACCTTGAAAAACAGGCTGATGCTGCGCGCCGCGTCCCCGGCACCGTGATTGAGCGAGCCTTGATACTGGAAAAAGCCTTGGTCCACCGCGCCCTTGACGATGGCCGTGCGCAACCACTCATCCAGCGCCGGACTGAGGACCGCCGGCAGGTACTTGGCAGTGTAACGCCCGTCACCGTCCACCAGGCCGACCCGCAGGTCCATGTAGTCCTCCTGGCTGTGGTCCAAATGCAGGCGAATCAGGAAGTCGCCGGCGATCCGACCCTCCTCGCCCAGCACCTTCAGATACGGCGCGATCAGGGTGAAGCTTTGCTTGTCGAGCTTCCAGGTCAGCCGGGCATTGGCCTGCAAGTACTGCCAGGGCTTGGCGAAGATCGGGTCCAGGTGCAGGGAAAAGTCCTTGCTGTCCATGCGCAGTTCGCCGCCGCCCAGGTCGCCGCTCAGGCTGCCGGAGACGTTGCGCGCCGCCGGAGCCCCGCGATAGGCATCAAAGCCGACAGTGTCCAGGTTGGTGGCGAAGCTGACTTTCTGGTCACCGGTGTTCTGCGGCCGGTAGTCCAGCAGCACGTTGCGCAGGCCACCGGTCACCTTGAGCCGATCAATCGTCGTGGCCAGGCCGTCGGGCAACGGTGCCAGGGCATTGAGCAAAGGCGTGAGCGGGGTCAGGTCGAGGCGGTCGGCCTGCAGGTGCCAACGCTCCTCGGCCTGCTCGGTGGCGGCGGTTTGTTGCAGTTGCAGGTGCGATTCCCAGCGGGTCTCGCCCAGGTTCATCGCCAGGGAATCGAAGGTCGCGGTGAACCCTTGGCTACCGCGCTGGAAATAAGCGTTGAGGGCCAGGTTGTGGATCTGTACCGGCTTGCGTTCGCCGTAGGCGCCCTGGAGCTGCGGCGCGTTCAGGCGCATGGCTGCGCTTTGCACCGTGCCCTCGCCCCAACTGAGCCAGAACTCACCGCCGGCCTGGATCCGGGAGAAATTCCATTGTTGGGTCAGGCGTTTCGGCAGCCATTTGGACCAGTCGCTTTGCGGCAGGCTCAAATAGGCATCGGCCTGGCCGTTCTTCCAGTCGCTGGCGCGCAGGCGGGTGCGCAGGTTGATCGCCACCGGCTGCCCGTCAGGCAGGGTCAGGCGTGCATCCAGGCGCTGGCGGGTGGCGCCGGTGCGCAGGCTCAAGCCGACGTAGGTCAAGGTCAACGGCGGTTGCTCGACGGGTTGCAAGGTCACCTGGCTATCGAGCACCGAGAGCTTGGCGACCACTTGCATGCGTTCGAGCAGTTGCTGCGGATCGAGGGGCTGCTCGTCCTTCACCGGCAGGCCTTCCAAAGCCCACTTGCCGTCGGCGCCTTCCTTGAGGCTGATCTTCAGGCCACTGACTTCCAGGTGGGCGATGCGCACCTGACGCGCCAGCAGGCTGCCCCACAGGTCAGGCACGGCCCGCACCTGGTCCAGGTGCAAGGCATTGGGGCCCTCGCCGACCACCACGTCGCGCGCCGCCAGGATCGGTGCCAAAGCGTCCCAACTGCCGTCCAGGCTGCCGATGTGCACAGGCATGCCCAAGGCGGCACCCGCGCGGGTCTCGACCTCGGCGCGGTATTCGGCCACCAGCGGGACCAGCTCGCGACCGAGGCTGACGTACAACGCCAGCAACACCAGCAACAGGGCGCAAAGCCCCAGCCCCCAACGGGTCAGCGTCGCAATCATGCGTGTCAGACGCTCCATGTCAGTGGGCTCCCCTGGCAAAGACAATCAAATCCGCGGGCCCGCCGCTTCCCAAGCTCTTCAGAGCAACACCACGTCGTATTGTTCCTGGGAATACATGGTTTCGACCTGGAAACGAATGGTGCGTCCGATAAACGCTTCCAACTCCGCGACATTGCCTGACTCCTCGTCGAGCAGGCGATCCACCACTTTCTGGTTGGCCAACACTCTATAGCCGGTCGCCTGGTAGGCGCGCGCCTCCCGGAGGATTTCCCGGAAGATTTCGTAACACACGGTTTCCGGGGTCTTGAGCTTGCCGCGCCCCTGGCAACTGCTGCACGGCTCGCACAGCACCTGCTCGAGGCTTTCGCGGGTGCGCTTGCGGGTCATTTGCACCAGGCCCAGTTCGGTGATCCCGATGATGTTGGTCTTGGCGTGATCGCGTTCGAGTTGTTTTTCCAGGGTCCGCAGCACCTGGCGCTGGTGCTCTTCATCTTCCATGTCGATGAAGTCGATGATGATGATCCCGCCCAGGTTGCGCAGGCGCAGCTGGCGGGCAATCGCCGTGGCGGCTTCCAGGTTGGTCTTGAAGATGGTTTCTTCCAGGTTGCGATGGCCGACGAACGCCCCGGTGTTGACGTCGATGGTGCTCATGGCTTCGGCCGGATCGACCACCAGGTAACCGCCGGACTTGAGCGGCACCTTGCGCTCCAGGGCTTTCTGGATTTCGTCCTCGACCCCGTACAGGTCGAAAATCGGCCGCTCGCCAGGGTAATGTTCCAGGCGATCGGCGATTTCCGGCATCAGTTCGGCGACGAACTGCGTGGTTTTCTGGAAGGTTTCCCGGGAGTCGATGCGGATTTTCTCGATCTTGGGGCTGACCAGGTCCCGTAGCGTGCGCAACGCCAGGCCCAGGTCTTCGTAGATCACGCTGGGGGTGGCGATGGTCTTGATCTGCGCGGCGATCTGGTCCCAGAGCCTTCGCAGGTAGCGGATGTCCATGAGGATCTCATCGGCTCCGGCCCCTTCGGCGGCGGTGCGCAGGATGAACCCGCCAGTTTCTTTGATACCTTCTTTTTCCACACAATCGCTGACCACCTGCTTGAGGCGCTCGCGCTCGGCTTCGTCTTCGATTTTCAGGGAAATACCGACATGGGCGGTACGCGGCATGTACACCAGATAGCGCGACGGAATCGACAACTGCGTAGTCAGGCGCGCGCCCTTGGAGCCGATGGGGTCCTTGGTGACCTGCACCACCAGGCTCTGGCCTTCATGCACCAGCGCGCTGATGCTCTCCACGGCCGGCCCTTCGCGCATGGAAATTTCCGACGCATGGATGAACGCCGCGCGGTCCAGGCCGATGTCGACGAAGGCCGCCTGCATGCCCGGTAGCACTCGCACCACCTTGCCCTTGTAGATATTGCCAACGATGCCACGCTTTTGCGTGCGCTCGACGTGGACCTCTTGCAGCACACCGTTTTCAACCACCGCCACGCGCGATTCCATCGGCGTGATGTTGATCAGGATCTCTTCACTCATGGCAGGGTCTCGTTCAGGCATGTTCACGATAATGGCCGCATCAAGTCAGACGGCGCTCAGCGCGCGCTCAAGGTTTGCCAACAGGGTATGCCGAAATGGCCCAGCAGTTCTGCGGTTTCGCACAGGGGCAGGCCGACCACGGCTGAATAGCTGCCTTCGAGCCCGGCGACGAACACCGCGCCCAGCCCTTGGATACCATAGCTGCCGGCCTTGTCCCGGGGTTCGCCGCTGGCCCAATAGGCCAGCGCTTCCTGTTCGGTGATGGGACGAAAACGCACCCGACTGCGCACCACCTGTGACTCGCAGCGCGAGCCGTCCAGCACGGCAATGGCGGTCAGCACTTCATGGTCGCGACCGGACAGGCTCAGCAGCATGGACAAGGCGTCGGCCTGGTTCACTGGCTTGCCGAGAATCCGCCCCTCCAACACCACGGCGGTGTCCGCACCGAGCACGCAGCCCTCCACACCGGCGTCCAGGGCTCGTCGTCCAGCCTCGGCCTTGCCGCGCGCCAGGCGCTCGACATAGGCCGAGGGGGTTTCGTGATCCTGGGGTGTTTCATCGATGTCCGCGCCAATGGCGGTAAAGGGCACGCCGATCTGCGTGAGCAGCTCACGCCGACGCGGCGAGCCTGAGGCGAGGTAAAGCGGTTTCATCAAGACATCTCCCTATCAAGGCCAATGCCTGACCGAATCAGTTGATTTTGAAACGCAGGCGCAGGCCACGCAAACCGAAGCTGACCCATGGCCAGAGCAAGGCACTGACCAGGGCTGGCAAGACCAGCGCCAGGGTTGGCTGGCGATTGCCGGTCAGCGCGCTGAGCCACAGCTGCACCAGTTGCGCCAGGCCGAAGATCACCAGGATCACCAGGCACTGCTGCCACATGGGGAACATCCGCAGGCGTTGTTGCAGCGACAGCACCAGGAAGGTGATCAGCGTCAGGATCAACGCGTTCTGCCCCAGCAACGTGCCGTAAAGCACGTCCTCGGCCAGGCCCAGGCACCAGGCGGTAACCATGCCGACCTTGTGGGGCAAGGCCAGCGCCCAGAAGGCCAGCAACAGGGCCAGCCACAGGGGGCGCAGGATTTCCATGAACTGGGGCAGCGGTGAAACGCTGAGCAACAGGCCGATGGCGAAGGTCAACCAGACCATCCAGCCGTTACCGGATTGGGTACTGCTCATTCTTCTCGTGCTCCCCTGATGGCTGGCGCGGTGGCCGGCGTGGAGGCTGGCGGTTTGGCCGCGGGCCGGGCTGGCTGAGCAGGCTGCGCGGCGGGCGCGTGGGTGGCCGACCGGGTCGGTTTCGCAGCAGGCGCGGCCGGTGCGGCCGCCGGCGTTGCTGCCGGAGCCGCCGGAGCCGGTGCAGGCACGGGTGGTTTTGGCACGATGGCAGGGACTGGCGCCGGCGCAGCCGTAGCGGCCGACTCGCCGCCCTGCCGGTCCTGGGCTTCCTGGGCCACTGCAGCGTCGTTGGCGCGCTCTTCGGGCGTGCGGTTGTCGCTGAAGACCAGCAGCAGGTAGCGGCTGCGATTCAGCGCCGCTGTCGGCACCGCGCGCACAATGGCGAACGGCTGGCCGGAGTCATGGATGACTTCCTTGACCGTCGCCACCGGATACCCAGCCGGGAAACGCTGGCCGAGGCCGGAACTGACCAGCAGGTCGCCTTCCTTGATATCGGCGGTATCGGCCACGTGCCGCAGTTCCAGGCGCTCCGGATTGCCGGTGCCGCTGGCAATCGCCCGCAGGCCGTTGCGGTTGACCTGCACCGGAATGCTGTGGGTGGTATCGGTCAACAACAGCACGCGAGACGTATAGGGCATCAACTCCACCACCTGGCCCATCAGGCCCCGGGCATCGAGCACCGGTTGGCCGAGGACCACACCGTCGCGCTCGCCCTTGTTGATCAGGATGCGATGGGTGAAGGGGTTGGGGTCCATGCCGATCAACTCGGCCACTTCGACCTTCTCGTTGACCAGTGCGGAGGAGTTGAGCAACTCGCGCAGTCGCACGTTCTGCTCGGTGAGGGCCGCCAGCTTCTGCATGCGCCCCTGCAACAGCAGGTTTTCGGTCTTGAGTTTTTCGTTTTCGGCGACCAGTTCGGTCCGACTGCCAAATTGGCTGGCGACACCTTGCCACAAGCGCTGCGGCAGGTCGGTGATCCAATAGGATTCCATCAACACCAGCGACATCTGGCTGCGTACAGGCTTGAGCAGCGTGAAGCGGGCATCGACCACCATCAGCGCGACCGATAGCACGGTCAGCACCAGCAGGCGCACACCCAATGAGGGGCCTTTGGCGAAAAGCGGTTTAATAGGCCGCTCCTCCCAGGCAAATGTTTTCTTTATTCATACGGCATCAAACCGGCCTGGATACGAATGACAGAAGATAAACGCCAACGGGCAGCACTGCAAAGTGCTGCCCGAGAGCGAACAACATAGGCCACTGCGCCAGACTTATTCGCTGGAGAGCAGGTCCATGGTGTGTTTGTCCATCATTTCCAATGCACGGCCACCGCCGCGGGCAACGCAGGTCAACGGGTCTTCGGCAACGATCACCGGCAGGCCGGTTTCCTGGGCCAACAGCTTGTCGAGGTCACGCAACAGCGCACCACCACCGGTCAACACCAGGCCGCGCTCGGCGATATCCGAGGCCAGTTCCGGCGGCGACTGCTCCAGGGCGCTCTTGACGGCCTGGACGATGGTCGCCAGCGACTCTTGCAGCGCTTCGAGCACTTCGTTGGAATTGAGGGTAAAGGCCCGTGGAACGCCTTCGGCCAGGTTGCGACCGCGCACGTCGACTTCACGCACTTCACCGCCTGGGTAGGCCGTGCCGATTTCCTGCTTGATACGCTCGGCGGTGGATTCGCCGATCAGGCTGCCGTAGTTGCGACGTACATAAGTGATGATCGCTTCGTCGAAACGGTCGCCGCCCACACGTACGGATTCGGCGTAGACCACACCGTTGAGGGAGATCAGCGCGATTTCAGTGGTACCACCACCGATGTCGACGACCATCGAGCCGCGGGCTTCTTCCACCGGCAGCCCGGCACCGATGGCAGCGGCCATGGGTTCTTCGATCAGGAACACTTCACGGGCACCGGCACCGAGGGCCGATTCACGGATAGCGCGACGCTCTACCTGGGTGGACTTGCATGGAACGCAGATCAGCACACGAGGGCTGGGCTGCAAAAAGCTGTTTTCGTGAACCTTGTTGATGAAGTACTGCAGCATCTTTTCGCAGACGCTGAAGTCGGCGATCACGCCGTCCTTCATTGGGCGAATGGCCGCGATGTTGCCCGGTGTACGGCCCAGCATGCGCTTGGCTTCCGTACCGACAGCCACGACACTCTTCTGGTTACCGTGGGTGCGGATGGCCACGACCGAGGGTTCATTCAGGACGATACCGCGCTCGCGCACGTAAATAAGGGTGTTGGCAGTGCCCAGGTCGATTGAAAGATCGCTGGAAAACATGCCACGCAGTTTCTTGAACATGGGAAAGGGACCCTAGGCAACGCGTGGGTAAAAAAGTGCGGCAAACTCTAACAACGACAGGGATTTTGGGCAAGGCGCCAATATGTTAAATTGGCTGCTTTTCTGTGCACCAAACCCCACAATCGCGGCCGTAAGACCGTAGAAATGCGGTAGTGTTCCGACAATCTAACACACGGACAGACTGCGTCCGTTTTGTTTTCCACTGGAGAATCCCATGGCGCTTGAACGCTCCGACGTGGAAAAAATCGCTCATCTGGCCTGTCTGGGCCTCAATGAAGCCGATCTTCCACACATTACTTCTGCCCTGAACAGCATTCTGGGGCTGGTCGACGAGATGCAGGCGGTCGACACCGACGGTATCGAACCGCTGGCCCACCCACTGGAAGCCAGCCAGCGCCTGCGCGCCGACGTCGTGACCGAGTCCAATCACCGCGAGGCCTACCAGTCCATCGCACCAGCGGTCGAAAACGGCCTGTACCTGGTTCCGAAAGTCATCGACTAAAGGGAAAGAGCCTCTCATGCATCACATGACCCTGGCCGAGATCGCCCGCGGACTCGCCGACAAAAAGTTTTCTTCCGAAGAGCTGACCCAGGTCCTGCTGGCGCGCATCGCCCAACTCGACCCGCAGCTCAACAGCTTCATCAGCCTCACCCAGGAGCTGGCCCTGAGCCAGGCCAAGGCCGCCGACGCCCGTCGCGCCAACGGTGAAACCGGCGCCCTGCTCGGTGCGCCGATTGCCCACAAGGACTTGTTCTGCACCCAGGGCATCCGCACCAGCTGCGGCTCGAAGATGCTCGACAACTTCAAGGCCCCGTACGATGCCACCGTGGTCGCCAAGCTGGCCGCCGCTGGCACCGTGACCCTGGGCAAGACCAACATGGACGAATTCGCCATGGGCTCGGCCAACGAGTCGAGCCACTACGGCGCCGTGAAGAACCCGTGGAACCTGGAACACGTACCGGGCGGCTCGTCCGGCGGTTCCGCCGCCGCCGTGGCCGCGCGCCTGTTGCCGGCCGCTACCGCCACCGACACCGGCGGCTCGATTCGCCAGCCAGCGGCGTTCACCAACCTCACCGGCCTCAAGCCGACCTACGGTCGTGTCTCGCGCTGGGGCATGATCGCCTACGCCTCCAGCCTCGACCAGGGCGGCCCGCTGGCGCGCACCGCCGAAGACTGCGCGATCCTGCTGCAAGGCATGGCCGGCTTCGACCCGAACGATTCCACCAGCATCGATGAGCCCGTGCCGGACTATAGCGCCAGCCTCAACGGCTCGCTGCAAGGCCTGCGCATCGGCGTGCCGAAGGAATACTTCAGCGCCGGCCTCGACCCGCGCATCGCCGAGTTGGTCCACAACAGCGTCAAAGAGCTGGAGAAGCTCGGCGCGGTCATCAAGGAAATCAGCCTGCCGAACATGCAGCACGCGATTCCGGCGTACTACGTGATCGCCCCGGCGGAAGCGTCCTCGAACCTGTCGCGCTTCGACGGTGTGCGCTTCGGCTATCGCTGCGAGAACCCGGAAAACCTGATCGACCTGTACAAGCGCTCCCGTGGCGAAGGCTTCGGTGCCGAAGTGCAGCGCCGGATCATGGTCGGCGCCTATGCGCTGTCCGCCGGTTACTACGACGCCTACTACCTCAAGGCGCAGAAAATCCGCCGCCTGGTGAAGAACGACTTCATGGCCGCCTTCAACGAGGTCGACATCATTCTCGGCCCGACCACGCCGAACCCGGCCTGGAAGCTCGGCGCCAAGAACAGCGACCCGGTCGCCGAATACCTGGAAGACGTCTACACCATCACCGCCAACCTCGCCGGCTTGCCGGGCCTGTCCATGCCGGCCGGTTTCGTCGATGGCCTGCCGGTAGGTGTACAGTTGCTCGCGCCGTACTTCCAGGAAGGCCGCCTGCTCAATGTGGCGCACCAGTACCAGCAGAACACTGACTGGCACACCCGCACCCCAACCGGCTTCTGAGGAGAAACACATGCAATGGGAAGTCGTGATCGGGCTGGAGATTCATACCCAGCTCACCACCCGGTCGAAAATCTTTTCCGGTAGCTCCACCACATTCGGCTCCGAGCCCAACACCCAGGCCAGCCTGGTCGACCTGGGCATGCCCGGCGTGCTGCCGGTGCTCAACGCCGAAGCCGTGCGCATGGCGGTGATGTTCGGCCTGGCGATTGACGCCGAGATCGGCCAGCACAACGTGTTCGCCCGCAAGAACTACTTCTACCCGGACCTGCCCAAGGGCTACCAGATCAGCCAGATGGAACTGCCGATCGTCGGCAAGGGCCACCTGGACATCGCCCTGGAAGACGGCACGGTCAAGCGTGTCGGCATCACCCGGGCGCACCTGGAAGAAGACGCCGGCAAAAGCCTGCACGAAGAGTTCAACGGCGCCACCGGCATCGACCTGAACCGTGCCGGCACGCCGCTGCTGGAGATCGTCTCCGAGCCGGACATGCGCAGCGCCAAGGAAGCCGTGGCCTACGTCAAGGCGATCCACGCACTGGTGCGCTACCTGGGCATCTGCGACGGCAACATGGCCGAAGGCTCGCTGCGCTGCGACTGCAACGTGTCGATCCGGCCCAAGGGCCAGGTCGAGTTCGGCACCCGCTGCGAGATCAAGAACGTCAACTCGTTCCGCTTCATCGAGAAGGCGATCAACAGCGAGATCCAGCGCCAGATCGAACTGATCGAGGACGGCGGCAAGGTCATCCAGCAAACCCGCCTGTATGACCCGAACAAGGACGAGACCCGTCCGATGCGCAGCAAGGAAGAAGCCAACGACTACCGTTACTTCCCCGACCCGGACCTGCTGCCGGTGGTCATCGAGGACTCGTTCCTCAATGACGTGCGCGCCACCCTGCCGGAACTGCCGCCGCAGAAACGCGAGCGCTTCCAGGCGCAGTTCGGCCTGTCGAGCTATGACGCCAACGTCCTGGCCACCAGCCGCGAACAGGCCGATTACTTCGAAAAAGTCGTGAGCATCGGCGGCGACGCCAAGCTGGCGGCCAACTGGGTGATGGTCGAGTTGGGCAGCCTGTTGAACAAGCAGGGCCTGGAAATCGATGAGTCGCCGGTCTCGGCCGAGCAACTGGGCGGAATGCTGCTGCGGATCAAGGACAACACCATTTCCGGCAAGATCGCCAAGATGGTGTTCGAAGCCATGGCCAATGGTGAAGGCAGCGCCGACGAGATCATCGAGAAGCGCGGCTTGAAGCAGGTCACCGATACCGGGGCGATCAGCGCCGTGCTCGATGAGATGCTCGCGGCCAACGCCGAGCAGGTCGAACAATACCGCGCGGCAGACGAAGCCAAGCGCGGCAAGATGTTCGGCTTCTTCGTCGGCCAGGCCATGAAAGCCTCCAAGGGCAAGGCCAACCCGCAACAGGTCAACGAACTGCTGAAAAGCAAGCTCGAGGGCTGATTGCTAGACGGTGATCGTTCCCACGCTCTGCGTGGGAACGCCTCACTGGACGCTCCGCGTCCGCTTTTTGTGACGCAGAGCGTCACGGGCTGCATTCCCACGCAGAGCGTGGGTACGATCATGGGGTCATTGAATGAAGCGTCTCCTCGGCGCCTGCGCCCTGCTGTCCTTGCTGGCCGGTTGCGCCAGCCAGAGCGGGACGGTCGATCCACACGGCTACGACCAGACCGGCGTCGCCTCTTATTACGGTGCCAGGCACCATGGCAAGCGCACCGCCAGCGGCGAGCGTTTCAACCAGAACGGCCTGACCGCCGCCCATCGCCAGTTGCCGTTCGGCACTCGGGTGAAAATCACCAACCTGGGCAACAATAACAGCGTGGTGGTGCGCATCAACGACCGTGGCCCATACTCCCGAGGCCGTTTGATCGACGTGTCCCGCGAAGCCGCCGAGCAACTGGGCATGCTGCGCAGCGGCACCGCACGGGTGCGCGTGCAAGCCCTCGACGATTGATATACGGAGCCCGGCCATTTCCCTACTCACCGCCCTACCGCTGCTCAGCCTGATGGAATTGCTCGGCGCTCTGCTGTTGCTGATCGGCGGCGCCGAACTGCTGGTGCGCGCCGCCGTGGGCCTGGCGGCCCGCTTGCAGGTACGACCACTGATCATCGGCCTGACCGTCGTCGCCTTCGGCAGCAGCGCGCCGCAAATGGCCGTCAGCCTGCAGGCGACCCTGGCACAGAACGCCGACATCGCCGTGGGCAGCGTGATCGGCAGCGGCATCTTCAACATCCTCGTCACCCTCGGGTTGTCGGCGCTGATCATTCCGTTACGCGTCTCGCGCCAACTGGTGCGCCTGGACATCCCACTGATGATCGGTGCCAGCCTGCTGGTGTTCGTGCTGGCCTGGAACGAAGAACTGACCCGGTTGGACGGCGTCTGGCTTCTGCTGGCCCTGGCGGTGTACCTCGGGCTGTTGCTGCGCCAGTCACGGCATTCGGGGCGACCGCACCCGGTGGGGGGCGACGTGGCCCACCTGTCCTGGCTCAAGAGTGTGTTGATGATTGCGTCGGGCCTGGCGATGCTGGTTTTCGCCGGGCACCTGTTGCTGGGAGCGGCGGTGGAAGTGGCGACGGACCTCGGGCTCTCGGAACGCATCATCGGCCTGACCATCGTCGCCGTCAGCACCTCGCTGCCGGAGCTCGCCACTTCGCTGATCGCCGCTTTGCGGGGCCAGCGGGACATTGCGGTGGGCAACGTGATCGGCAGCAACCTGTTCAACCTGCTGGGCGTGCTGGGGGTCACCGCCCTCGCCGCGCCCACGCCACTGTCGGTCTCGCCGAACGCCCTGGATTTCGACCTGCCGGTGATGCTCGGCGTGGCGGTGCTGTGCCTGCCGGTGTTCTATTCCGGTTATCGCGTCACCCGTGCCGAAGGCCTGTTGTTCCTGGGCTTGTACCTGGCCTACGGGCTGCACGTGGTGTCGTTCACCACCGGCATGCCCCTGGCCGGCCAACTGGAACGGCTGATGCTGTTCTATGTGCTGCCGGCCCTGCTCGCGTTTTTGCTGTTCACCTCCCTGCGCGCCTGGCGCCGCCAACATCACAAGAGGGATTTGCCATGACCGACACTCCAAAGACCGGCCTGGACATGCGTCGCCAGGTCATGGGCGACGCGTTCGTCGACCGCGCCCTGGGCAACGCCACCGAGTTCACCCAGCCGTTGCAGGACTTCGTCAACGAACATGCCTGGGGCAGTGTCTGGCAACGCGAGGGGCTGCCGCTGAAGACCCGCAGCCTGATCACCCTCGCCGCCCTCACCGCCCTCAAGTGCCCGCAGGAACTCAAAGGCCACGTGCGCGGCGCGCTGAACAACGGTTGCACGGTGGAAGAGATTCGCGAGGCGTTGCTGCATTGCGCGGTGTACGCGGGCGTACCGGCGGCGATCGATGCGTTTCGGGCGGCGCAGGAAGTGATCGATAGCTACCAGAAGCCGGAGTGATCGTTAGATCGCTATCGCGAGCAAGCTCGCTCCCACAGTTGACCGGCGCTGAACACAAAATTTGTGTACGCCACGAACCTCCTGTGGGAGCGAGCTTGCTCGCGATTGGCCCTCAAGCACACCGTCCTCTCAGAACCTAGATCCACCCACCCCACTGCAACACAAAGATCCCCAGGTTGGTGGTAATCGCCGCCATCAAGGTGGTGATCACGATGATCGCCGCCGCCAGTTCATGGTTGCCATCGGCCGCCCGTGCCATGACGAAGCTCGCGGCGGCGGTGGGGCTTCCGAAGTACAGGAACAGGATCCCCAGTTCCGCCCCGCGAAAGCCCCAGAGCCAGGCACCGAGGGTAGCCACCAGCGGCAGGCCGACCATTTTCACCAGGCTCGAACTCAGGGCCATCTTGCCGCTCTTGCGCAGGGCCGCCAGCGATAGCGTGCCGCCGATGCAGATCAGCGCCAGGGGCAAGGTCATTTGCGACAGGTACTTGGCCGAGGTCTCGAACCAGTTGGGCACGCCGATCTGCCAGTAGGCGAACGGCGCGGCGACGATCACGCTGATGATCAGCGGATTGCTGATCACGCTTTTGCAGATGCTCCACGGGTCGGACTTGATCACCGGGCTGTAGACCGCCAGGACGATGGTCGACAAGGTGTTGTAGAACAGGATGACCAGCGCCGCGAGAATCGCCCCCAGGGAAATCCCGTAGTCGCCATACATGCTCGCCGCCAGCGCCAGGCCGATGACCCCGTTGTTGCCGCGGAACGCACCTTGGGTGTAGATGCCGCGATCTTCCCGCGGGCAACGCCAGATCGCCCAGCCCCAGGCCATCGCAAAGCTCACCAGGGTGGCGACGGAGAAATAGATCAGCAGGTCAGGTTGCAAGGCCGCATGCAAGTCGGCATGCAGGATGCCAAGGAACAACAGCGCCGGCATGGTGACGTTGAACACCAGGGACGAGGCGATGTGGATGAAGTTGTCGTTGATCCAGTCGATGCGCTTGAGCAACACCCCCAGAAACAGCATGGCAAACACCGGCGCGGTGACGTTCAGGGTTTCGAGGAAAATTGCCAGCATGCCGGGGACCTTGAGAGGGGTGTCGTTAGGTGGCTAATGATAAGCCACTTTCCCACTGATCGTTCCCACGCTCTGCGTGGGAATGCAGCCAAGGACGCTCCGCGTCCCAAGATCCGAACGCGGAGCGTCCGCAGAGGCATTCCCACGCGGAGCGTGGGAACGATCAACGACAACGCTAGGTCAGGTAATCGGCGCCGGGTTGAACAAGGTGATGTCGTTGTACAGCTTGTGCCGCTCGGCCCAGGTTTGCTTCTTGCCGCTGGCCACGTCCAGGTAGTAGTGGAACAGCTCCCAACCCAACTCTTCGATGGTCGCCCGTCCGGTGGCGATCCGACCGGCGTCGATGTCGATCAGGTCCGGCCAGCGCTGGGCCAGTTCGGTACGGGTCGAGACCTTCACCACTGGGGCCATGGCCAAGCCGTACGGCGTGCCCCGGCCGGTGGTGAACACATGCAGGTTCATCCCCGCCGCCAGTTGCAAGGTGCCGCAGACAAAATCACTGGCCGGCGTGGCGCAGAAGATCAGGCCCTTTTGCTTGAAGCGCTCGCCCGGACCGAGCACACCGTTGATCGCGCTGCTGCCAGACTTGACGATCGAGCCCAGGGATTTTTCGACGATGTTCGACAGCCCGCCCTTCTTGTTGCCAGGCGTGGTGTTGGCACTGCGATCGGCCTCGCCCTTGGCCAGGTAGCGGTCGTACCAGTCCATCTCCCGCACCAGCTCCTGGGCGACTTCCTGGGTTTGCGCCCGGGAGGTCAGCAGGTAGATCGCATCGCGCACTTCGGTGACTTCAGAAAACATCACCGTCGCCCCCGCCCGGAGCAACAGGTCCGAGGCATAACCCAGGGCCGGGTTGGCGGTGATGCCGGAAAACGCATCGCTGCCGCCGCACTGCATGCCCAGGATCAGCTCCGAGGCCGGCACGGTTTCGCGACGGCGCAGGTCGAGTTTCTTCAGGCGGGTCTCGGCCAATTCCATGATCTGCTCGATCATTTCGGTGAAACCGTGACTCGAATCCTGCAAGCGATACAACCACGGCTCGCTGAGGTCCACCGAACTGTCGCCCTCATGCATCACCTGCCCGGCCTGCAATTTCTCGCAGCCCAGGCTGATCACCAGCGCTTCACCCCCCAGGTTCGGGTTGCGTGCCAGGTTGCGCACGGTACGAATCGGGATGTAGGCGTCGGTGGCGGTGATCGCCACGCCACAGCCATAGCTGTGGGTCAGCGCCACCACGTCATCGACGTTCGGGTACTTGGGCAGCAGCTCATCCTTGATGCGCTTGACCGCATGGTCCAGCACCCCGGTCACGCACTGCACCGTGGTGGTGATGCCCAGGATGTTGCGCGTGCCGACGGTGCCGTCGGCGTTGCGATAACCCTCGAAAGTGTAGCCCTCCAGCGGCGCATCGGCCGCCGGCACATCGGTGGACAGCGGCAGGCTGTCCAGCGGCGGCGCGGTGGGCATGCGCAACTGGTCTTCCTTGACCCAGCTGCCACGGGGGATCGGTTGCAACGCGTAGCCAATGACCTGGCCGTAGCGAATCACCTCGCCACCCTCGGGAATATCCTGCAGCGTGACCTTGTGGCTCTGGGGCACAAAGTCCACGGTGACCAGGCCGTCCGGGAACTCGGTCCCGGCCGGTACGCCCTGGTCGTTGACGACGATCACCACGTTGTCCCGCTCATGCAAGCGGATGTAACGGGGCGAGTCGGCATGTTCAATCAATTGCATTGCTGCCGCTCCTTCAGGATTTAGCTTCGGACAGGCTGGAGATGCCGGCATCCTTGGCCGTTGGTTCCTTGAGCACGACACGCTTGATCGGCCCGACGATGACCAGGTAGCTGAACACCGCCATCAGCGCGTTGCAACCGACGAACACCAGTGCCCATTTGAACGAGCCAGTGGAGCTGATGATGTAGCCGATGACGATTGGCGTAGTGATCGATGCCAGGTTGCCGAAGGTGTTGAACAGGCCACCACTCAGGCCGGCGATCTGTTTTGGCGACGTGTCGGAAACCACGGCCCAGCCCAGCGCGCCGACGCCTTTACCGAAGAAGGCCAGGGCCATGAAGCCCACCACCATCCATTCGATGTCCACGTAGTTGCACGCCACGATGCTGCTGGACACCAGCAGGCCGGCGATGATCGGCGCTTTGCGGGCGAAGGTCAGCGAGTGGCCCTTGCGCAGCAGGTAGTCGGAAATCACCCCGCCCAGCACGCCGCCGATGAAACCGCAGATGGCCGGCAAGGACGCGATGAATCCGGCCTTGAGGATGGTCATGCCGCGTTCCTGCACCAGGTACACCGGGAACCAGGTCAGGAAGAAGTACGTGATGCCGTTGATGCAGTACTGGCCCAGGTATACGCCCAGCATCATGCGGTTGGTCAGCAGTTGACGGATGTAATCCCACTTCGGACCGTCGGCTTTCTTTTCCTTGCCCTTGTCCTGGTCCATGTCGACCATCGCGCCGTTGGCGGCGATGTGATTGAACTCGGCCTCGTTGATCATCGGGTGCTGACGCGGGCTGTAGATCACTTTCAGCCAGATCAGCGAGAACACGATGCCGATCACGCCCATCACGATGAACACGTGCTGCCAGCCGAAACGGTAGACGATCCAGCCCATCAGCGGTGCGAACAACACGGTGGCGAAATACTGCGCCGAGTTGAAGATCGCCGAGGCGGTGCCGCGTTCTGCGGTGGGGAACCAGGCGGCGACGATCCGTGCGTTGCCCGGGAAGGACGGCGCTTCGGCCAGCCCAACCAGGAAGCGCAGCATGAACAGCGCAACCACAGCCGTGGACATGCCGAATTCACCCACATAGCCTTGCAGCACGGTGAACAGCGACCAGGTGAAAATGCTCAAGGCATAGATTTTTTTCGAGCCGAAACGGTCGAGCAACCAGCCGCCGGGAATCTGCCCGGCCACATAGGCCCAGCCGAAAGCGGAGAAGATATAACCGAGGGTGACGGCATCGATACCGAGGTCTTTTTGCAGGCTGGAGCCAGCGATGGCGATGGTGGCACGGTCGGCATAGTTGATCGTCGTCACCAGAAACAGCATGAGCAGGATCAAATAGCGGACGTGTGTCGGCTTGGTCGCTTGCATGTAGATGTACTCCCACTATTTATTTTTATGCGGGTAAATGTCGTGTTATGCCCGTGTAGGAGCTGCCGAGTGCAACGAGGCTGCGATCTTTCCCCAGACAATTGAGTCATGAGCGAACACCTCACAAATCAAGGTCAAAAGATCGCAGCCTTCGGCAGCTCCTACAGGGTTCTGCGGTGTTTCAGGAGCCGATGTAAGAAGTTTTAACCACGGTGTAGAACTCTTGCGCGTAGCGACCTTGCTCACGCGAACCATAGGACGAGCCTTTGCGCCCGCCGAACGGCACGTGGTAATCCACGCCGGCGGTGGGCAGGTTGACCATCACCATGCCCGCCTGGGAATGGCGCTTGAAGTGGTTGGCATACTTCAGCGAGGTGGTGGCGATACCAGCCGACAGACCGAACTCGGTGTCGTTGGCCATGGCCAGCGCAGCCTCGTAGTCGGCCACGCGCACGACGTTGGCCACCGGGCCGAAGATCTCTTCGCGGCTGATGCGCATCGAGGCTTCGCTGTCGGCGAACAGGGTCGGCGCCAGGAAATAACCTTCGGTATCGCACGTCACCAAACCACCACCGCTGACCAGCCGCGCGCCTTCGCTCTGGCCGATGTCGATGTACTTCAAGTCCTGGTTGAGCTGGGCTTCGGAAACCACCGGGCCGATGTCGGTGCCGGCCTTCAACGCATGACCGACCTTGATCGACTGCATGCGCTCGGCCATGGCCGCAACGAACTTGTCGTGGATGCCGGCGGTGACGATCAGGCGACTGGAGGCCGTGCAACGTTGACCGGTGGAGTAGAACGCGCTCTGCACCGCCAGTTCGACGGCCTGCTTGAGGTCGGCATCGTCGAGGATGATCTGCGGGTTCTTGCCGCCCATCTCCAACTGCACCTTGGCCTGGCGTGATACGCAGTTGACCGCGATCTGCCGGCCCACACCCACGGAACCGGTGAAGCTGATGCCGTCGACTTTCGGACTATTGACCAGGACTTCACCGACGACGCGGCCGCTGCCCATCACCAGGTTGAACGCACCGGCCGGGAAACCGGCACGGGAAATGATTTCGGCCAGGGCCCAGGCACAGCCTGGCACCAGCTCGGCGGGCTTGATCACCACACAGTTGCCGTAGGCCAGGGCCGGGGCGATCTTCCACGCGGGGATGGCGATCGGGAAGTTCCACGGGGTGATCAGGCCGACCACACCGAGGGCTTCGCGGGTGACTTCGACGTTGACGCCTGGGCGCACCGACGGCACGTAGTCGCCCGACAGGCGCAGACATTCACCGGCGAAGAATTTGAAGATGTTGCCGGCGCGGGTCACTTCGCCGATGGCTTCAGGCAGGGTCTTGCCCTCTTCCCGGGCCAGCAATTGGCCGAGCTCTTCGCGGCGGGCGAGGATCTCGCTGCCGACTTTGTCCAGCGCATCGTGACGGGCCTGGATGCCCGAGGTCGACCAGGCCGGGAACGCGGCGCGGGCGGCTTCGATGGCGGCGTTGACTTGCGCTGCGTCAGCCTTGGCGTATTCACCGATGACATCGGACAAGTCAGACGGGTTGATGTTGGTGCAATAGTCGGCACCGGCCACCCACTGACCGTTGATGTAGTTATCGAAACGCTTTGCATCTGCCACGGAGCTACTCCTTCTACAAAAGCTGTCTAGGAACGCCGAGCGTCCCTGGCTGCATTCCCACGCAGAGCATGGGAACGATCGAGCCTTACGCAAAAAGCCGCTGATTACTCAGCGGCCTTGTCGGGTCTGTTATTGCTTGCCTTGCTTGTCGATCAGCGCGGCCAGGGCTTCGTATTCTTCTGGCAGCAGATCGGTCAGCGGCGTGCGCACAGGACCTGCGTCGTAGCCAACGATTTTCGCGCCGGCCTTGACGATGCTCACGGCGTAACCGGCCTTGCGATTGCGGATGTCCAGGTAAGGCAGGAAGAACTCGTCGATGATTTTGCCGACGGTCTGATGATCGTCGCGGGCAATGGCGTGGTAGAAGTCCATCGCGGTTTTCGGGATGAAGTTGAACACCGCCGAGGAGTAGACCGGCACGCCCAGGGCCTTGTAGGCCGCGGCGTAGACTTCAGCGGTCGGCAGGCCGCCCAGGTAGCTGAAACGATCGCCGAGGCGACGACGGATCGACACCATCAGTTCGATATCGCCCAGGCCATCCTTGTAGCCGATCAGGTTCGGGCAGCGCTCGGCCAGTTGTTCCAGCTGAGTGGCGTTCAGGCGGCAGACGTTACGGTTGTACACCACCACGCCGATTTTTACCGATTTGCACACGGCTTCAACGTGGGCGGCAACGCCGTCCTGGCTGGCTTCGGTCAGGTAGTGCGGCAGCAGCAACAAGCCCTTGGCGCCCAGGCGCTCGGCTTCTTGAGCGTATTCGATGGCCTGGCGGGTGGCACCGCCAACGCCGGCAAGGATTGGCACGCTGGTGGCGCAGGTATCGACGGCGGTCTTGATAACCTGCGAATACTCGCTAGCGGCCAGGGAGAAGAATTCACCGGTGCCGCCCGCTGCGAACAGTGCAGAGGCGCCATACGGGGCCAGCCACTCGAGGCGTTTGATGTAGCTGTCGCGATTGAAATCGCCTTGGGCAGTGAAATCGGTGACCGGGAACGACAGCAGGCCAGACGAGAGGATGGACTTCAGTTCTTGTGGATTCATTATTCGAACACCCTGGGACGCAAAATGTGTATGAGATGGTTAAGCTTCGGCCAGAAGTTGTAGGTCATCGTACAACTTAAAATGTAGACGTCAACTGTATTTCGTCCTTTGTCAGGTGTGAGGGCATGGAGGTTGGTCGCGAAGCCTTGTAAATCGGGCCATCGGCGAATTGAGAGCCAATGAAACTTGGGAGCGAGTCCCCCGGACCGCTCATCGCGACTGTCAACTCTGTCAGTAGGCGAGATTACGGGAAGGAGGCATAACGGCAGTGTGGCCGTGCGACGCCCGGCTATGGTCCTTTTCTGAAATCTTTAAAGTGAGTCGCCCGTACGCAACGATCAAGGCCGCCTCACAAGGAGTGACATCATGGCGAAGACGTATGCGAAACCGATGCTCAAGGATTTTCCAGCCACCGGGGAAGTCACGATCAGCTTGGCAAAGACAAAGACGTTAACCGTGAAAATTCCGGATGCAGCTTTCGACCCGTACTCGAACGCCCGACTGACTCTGGGCGTCGGCTCGACGCCTCCCACTCCGGTAGGCGCGTTTACACCTCTGACCGACGGCGAGGAAGGTACGCCACGCAAGGATGTGACAATGACGCTAACCAATACCGACTTGGCAGCTTACGTCGGCCAATTGGTTGAGCTTCGTTATGAGGTTAGCTACGAGAGCTGGGATCCCGATACATCCGAGCCGCAAATGTTGCGGATCAGCGCGTAGGACGGCGTGCCTGTTATTTGGTCAGACAGGCGCACACCATTTCCCTGTGGCGAGGGGATTTATCCCCGTTGGGTTGCGCAGCGACCCCAGAAGTGACGATCAGATCAACCTGATACACCGAGGTATCAGTCTTGGGACTGCTTCGCAGTCCAGCGGGGATAAATCCCCTCGCCACAGCATGTGTCCAACGTGTCCGAGCACATTTCAGCCTTGGGCCTGGGCCTCTTCATGGGCCTGGCGCAGCCTTTCGCGGCTGTTGGTCAGGTGCAAGCGCATGGCCGCACGGGCCGCGTCGGAGTCCTGGCGGGCGATGGCTTCGTAGATTTCCTCGTGCTCGCGGCTCAGGCGATCCATGTAGTGCTGGTGGTCGTCGTGGGCCAGGCGCGCCGAGTTCAGCCGGGTACGCGGGATGATGCTGGTGCCCAGGTGGGTCATGATGTCGGTGAAGTAGCGGTTGCCGGTGGACAGGGCGATTTCCAGGTGGAAGGCGAAGTCCGAGGCCACCGCGTCGCTGGCGTGGGCGGCGCTTTCCTTCAAGGCGTCGAGGGCGGCGCGCATCGTCGCCAGTTGCTCTTCGCTGCGGCGCTGCGCCGCTAGCCCGGCGGATTCCACTTCCAGGCTGATGCGCAACTCCAGGATCGCCAGTACGTCCCGCAAGGTGACCACCGTGGCCGGGTCGATGCGAAAACCGCTCGGGCTGGGCGTGTCCAGCACGAAGGTGCCGATGCCATGGCGGGTTTCCACCTGCCCGGCGGCCTGCAACCGGGAAATCGCCTCGCGCACCACGGTGCGGCTGACGCCATGGGCTTCCATGATCGCCGACTCGGTGGGCAATTTATCGCCACGCTTGAGCAGGCCGTCGCGAATCTGCTCGGTCAGCACCGTCACCAGCTCCTGCGCCAGGCTGCGGCGCTTGCGGGGAAGGCGGGGTACGTCGATCGGGTTTTCCATTGTGTCTGTGTCTCGGCAAGCGGCTGAATGACAACATCATAGCGCAACGTGGTTGTACGATCACCGCCCAACCGGGCAGCCCTCGCTGAGGACTGCCGTTGTGGCGAGGGGATTTATCCCCGTTGGGCTGCGTAGCAGCCCCTTGATAGGTCAACAGGCCGCATGGGTAGGGACCTGTGATTTGATGGGGCGCTTCGCGCCCAGCGGGGATAAATCCCCTCGCCACAGTAATGCTCGGCGATGGTCATCAAGCGGTCACGGTGCGCTCCACCAGTTGGCCATTTTCGATACGCACATGTCGCGGATGGAAACGTTTCAAACTGCTTCGATGGCCGACGCTGACGATGCTCAGGCCCGGCAACTGGTCGATCAGCGCCTGGTACAGCGTCGCCTCGTCTTCTTCGTCCATCGCCGACGTGGCTTCGTCCATGTACAACCATTGCGGTGCATAAAGCAATGCACGGGCAAAGGCCAGGCGTTGCTGCTCGCCAGGCGAGAGCATGCGCTGCCAGTGGTTGCTTTCATCCAGCCGCGGGATCAAGTGCGGCAGGCGGCAGGTTTCCAGCACCTGTGCATAACGTTCGTTGGGGTAGACGTCGCCAGCCTGTGGATAACTCAACACTTCCCGCAGGCTGCCAATGGGCAGATAGGGTTTCTGCGGCAGGAACAGGTAACGCGCCGCCGGAAGCCGGATCGTCCCGTGCCCCGCGGGCCACAAATGCCCCATCGCGCGAAACAGGGTGGATTTGCCACTGCCGGAACGACCGCTGAGCATGACCCGCTCGCCCGGCGCCACGCTCATATCGGCGTTGTCGAGCAGGTGACGACCGTCGGCCAGGTCCAAGCCAAGGTTATGAACCGCCAACGCACTGCCCTGGTTCTGCACATCGATGGCCGGCACGCGGTCTTCGTTGTCGCTCATGGCCTGGCGGAAGCTCAACAGACGATCGCAGGTGGCGCGCCACGCGGCAAGGTCGGCGTAGGCGCTGATGAACCAGCTGAAGTTCTCCTGCACATTGCCGAAGGCCGAGTTGATCTGCATGAGCTCGCCCAGCTGGATCTTGCCGGCGAAGTAGCGCGGTGCGGCAACGATGAACGGGAAGATGATCGCGATCTGGCCGTAGCCGGAGGTGAAGAACGTCAGGCGCTTGGACACCCGCATGATGTCCCAGAAGTTATGCCAGACCAGGCCGAAGCGCCCGCTCAGGCGGCGGTTCTCGTTCGGTTCGCCGTTGTACAGCGCAATGCTTTCGGCGTTTTCACGCACCCGGACCATGGAGAAACGCAGGTCGGCTTCGAAGCGTTGCTGATTGTTGTTCAGCCCGATCAGGCGTCGGCCGATCAGGTGCGTCAGCCAACTGCCCACCGCCGCATACACCAGGGCGCACCAGAACATGTAGCCGGGGATGGTGTAGCCGAACACTTCGATGCTGCCGGACACGCCCCACAAGATGATCGAGAACGACACCAGGCTGACCACGGTGCGCAGCAATCCCAGCCCCAGGCCCAGGGTATTGGTGGTGAAACTGTTGAGGTCTTCGGAAATCCGCTGGTCCGGGTTGTCGGTATACCCCCCTTGCTCCAGCCGGTAGTAATTCTTGTTGCCCAGCCAGCGAGCGAAATGCTGCTCGGTGAGCCAGGCCCGCCAACGAATGGTGAGCATCTGCGTGAGGTACAAGCGATAGACGGCGCCGAGGATCGCCACCGCTGCGATGCCGCAGAAATACAGGATCAACTGCCAGAACGCCGCGCTGTTCTTCTCTTGCAGGGCGTTGTAGAAATCCTTGTACCAACTGTTGATCCACACCGAGATCGCCACGCTGAACAACGACAGCGCGATGACCGCGATCAACAGCGTCCAGGCCTTGCCCTTCTCCTCACTGCGCCAGTACGGCGTGGTCATTTGCCAGACACGGCGGAAAAACTGCCCGCGCACCGCGTCATTGACCGCGGAATATTCAGCGTTCTGATTCATGGTTAAGGCTCGATAAAGAATAAAACAGACTCGGGCCGATCATAAAGCAACGGCCCGATGTGTCGCGAGGGTGGACAACACCTGTTCAGCGCAGGTTCAGCGACGCACGGGACGCTTTTGCAATTTGCGCTGCAAGGTCCGCCGGTGCATGCCCAGGGCACGGGCGGTGGCGGAGATATTGCCTTCGTGCTCGGTCAGCACCCGCTGGATATGCTCCCATTGCAGGCGATCCACCGACATGGGGTTTTCCGGCACCAGGGTGTCGAGGTCGGCGTGCTCGGACAACAGCGCCGCCAGCACGTCATCGGCATCCGCCGGTTTGCACAGGTAATTGCAGGCGCCGCGCTTGATGGCCTCGACCGCGGTGGCGATGCTCGAATAACCGGTGAGGATCACCACCCGCATCTCCGGGTCCAACTCCAGCAACTTGGGCAACAGCACCAGGCCCGAATCGCCGTCCATTTTCAGGTCCAGGGCGGCATAGTCGGGCAGGTCGGCCTGGGCGATGGTCAGGCCCTCCTCGGCGGAACCTGCGGTACTCACGCGAAAACCGCGGCGGGACATGGCCCGGGCCATGACGCGGGTGAAGGTGGCGTCGTCATCCACCAGCAACAGGTGCGGCAGTTCTTCGCCGTCGACTTGGATCTCGTCACTCATGTTTCGTCTCCTCGGTCGGCATGGGGCAGGCGCAGCTCGGTGAGCGTGCCGCCTTCCTCATGGGGGTAGAGTTTCACCGAGCCGCCGGCGCGTGTCACGCTGGCTTTGCTCAAGAACAGGCCCAGGCCGAAACCTTTGCCCTTGGTGGTATAGAACGGCTTGCCGATCTGCTCGGCAATCGCCAGCGGCACACCGGCGCCGTGGTCGCGAATGCAGATGGTCAGTTCATAAGCGTTCCAGTCCAGCGCCACTTCCAGGTTGTCGGGACAGGCATCGGCGGCATTGTTCAGCAGGTTCAACAGCGCCTGGGTCAGGTCCGGCGGCGGCGCCATGCGCGGCACCACGCCCTTGCCCAGGCACTGGAAGCGATAACTGGCTTCCGGGCGCATCAGGTGCCAGCGGTTCAGGGCATCGTCGAGCCAGAAGGTGACCGCCTGCATGTCGATGTCCAGCCGGCGATTGGCCTCGGCGGCACGCACCAGGTATTGCAGGGTTTCCTTGCAGAGCTTGACCTGATCCTGAAGCACGCTGAGATCGTCCTGCAGTGCCGGGTCATGATGGTCCTGGCGCATTTCCTTGAGCAGCACGCTCATGGTCGCCAGCGGTGTGCCCAGTTCGTGGGCGGCGCCGGCGGCCTGGGTCGCCACGGCCAGCAATTGCTCGTCCCGCAGGCCCTCTTCACGGCGGATGGCCCGCAGCTCTTCCTGGCGGCGCAACTCCTCGGCCATGCGCGCGGCAAAAAAAGTGATGACCGCCGCCGCCAGGGCGAAACTCAGCCACATGCCGTAGATCTGCAGGTTCTCCCGGGCGATGGGGAAGGTTTCCAGCGGGTAGAAACGCGCCAGCAGCAAGGTGTACAGCGCCAGGGCGATGCCGGAAAGGATCAGCGAATACCGCCACGGCAATGTCACGGCGGCGATGGTCAGCGGCACCAGGTAATAAGAGACGAAGGGGTTGGTGGAGCCGCCGGAGAAATACAGCAGCGCGCTGTGGATAAACAAGTCGCCGGCCAACTGCACCGCATATTCCAGCTCGGTCACCGGCCACGAGGCACGCAGGCGAATCGCCGTCAGCGCGCAGAGCACACTGGAACAGACCAGGGTGATCGCCAACTGCAGCCAGGGCAGCGGCAGCAGGTCGAACCAATAGGCGAGCCCCACGGAGCCGGCCTGGGCCGCCAGGACCAGAATACGGATGAATGTCAGGCGCCAGAGGTTCTGGCGGGAAGCGGAAGTCATTTGCAAAGGGGCGAGCATGAGCTCTCCTGATGAGCGCTCCAGGCGGATCGCACGGAGTATAACCAAGGCGCGGGTTGCAGCGGCAGATATGCGGCAAAGCGCCACAGCCTCCAGCCTCGCTGCATTCCCTTGTGGCGAGGGGATTTATCCCCGCTGGGGCGCGAAGCGGCCCCCAAATTTTACAGGCAAACATCTTAGGGACTGCTGCGCAGTCCAACGGGGATAAATCCCCTCGCCACAAAAGCGCCACTGACCTTCGCATCTGTATAGAAGTTGTAACTGTGCGAACTCGCCCATAAAAGCTAGAGTCTTATCCTTCACGCAGGCCCGGACCTCACCCCTGCGCCCCCATCCCAAGGAGCTTTCATGCACACGTTCAGTCGCCACGTCGCCCTGCTCGCCTTCAGCCTCGGCACCGCCGCCAGCCTGCCGGCCCTGGCCGCCGATGAGCTGCACTACAACCAGATTTCCCTGCGCGCCGAAGTCAGCCAGGAAGTGGCCCGCGACCTGATGATCGTGACCCTCTACACCGAAGAACAGAACACCGACCCGGCCAAACTCGCCGCCGCTGTCAGCACTACGGTGAACAAAGCCATCGGCCAGGCCAAAGAGGTCAAGGACATCACCCTGCGCCAGGGCAGCCGTAACAGCTACCCGATCTACGACAACAAGGGCCAGAAAATCACCGGCTGGCGCGAGCGCGCCGAACTGCGCCTGGAAAGCGCCGACTTCGCCGCCCTGTCCAAACTCACCGGCGAGCTGCTGGGCGACATGAAAATGGGCGGCATGGACTTCGCCATCGCCACCGCCACCCGCCAGAGCAGCGAAGACGCCCTGCTCAAAGACGCCGTCAACGCCTTCAAGGCCCGCGCTCAACTGGCCACCGAAGCCCTGGGCGGCAAGGGCTACAAGATCGTCAACCTGAACTTCAACACCAACGGCTACCCACAACCGTACATGCGCCCGCAGATGATGATGAAAGGCGCGTCCATGGATGCGGAGTCGGTGACACCTGACGTGGAAGCGGGCACCAGCAAGGTGACGATGACGGCGGATGGGGTGGTTGAGGTGTTGTTGCAGTAACCCGCCTGATCGTTCCCACGCTCCGGCGTGGGAATGCCTCCACGGACGCTCCGCGTTCGGCTTTGGAAAGGGACGCAGAGCGTCCCGGGCTGCATTCCCACGCAGAGCGTAGGAACGATCAAACCTCAATACCAACGGCTACCCACAACCGTACATGCGCCCGCAGATGATGATGAAAGGCGCGTCCATGGATGC
>NZ_FOVS01000014.1:0-162821 GCF_900115235.1 Pseudomonas sp. NFACC24-1 | reverse complement strand
TCATTGAATCTCAAGGAGTTTTCCGTTTCGACTGCGCCGGAAGTGGGGCGAATTATAGACTTCCAGAATCTGCCGTCAACCCTTAATTTCGCTTTTCTATCTTTAGCCCCACATGACACTTAAATATGCCCTGCATATAGACGGAATCGCTGCATATGCGCAATATACTGCTCAACGCAGCCTCCTCGCCTTTATTCTGGACGACACTTCGTAATGACGCTCCCCCCACATCGCAGCCTGGCCTCCACCCTCTACCCGGTTGCCCTGCTATTGATAGCCATGGCTTCCATTCAAACGGGAGCCTCCCTCGCCAAAAGCATGTTCCCGGTAGTGGGTGCACAAGGCACTACGACGCTGCGACTCATTTTTGCCAGCCTCATCATGCTGTTAATGCTACGCCCCTGGCGCGCCAAGCTCACCGGTCAATCCCTGCGCACGGTGATCGTTTACGGCATGGCACTGGGGGGTATGAACTTCCTCTTCTATATGTCCGTTCGCACCGTTCCACTGGGCATTGCCGTAGCGTTGGAATTTACCGGGCCTCTGGCAGTCGCCATTTACGCCTCGCGCCGGGCGATCGACTTTCTCTGGATTGCCTTGGCAGTGGTTGGCCTGCTGCTGCTCATACCGACCGGCGCGACCAGTGCCGGTATCGATCTGGTTGGCGCCGGCTACGCGCTGGGCGCCGGTTTCTGCTGGGCGTTGTACATCCTGTTCGGCCAGAAAGCCGGAGCGGACAATGGCGTACAGACTGCCGCACTGGGCGTCATGATCGCGGCCCTGTTCGTCGCGCCTATCGGTATTGTCCACGCTGGCGCCGCACTGCTCACACCAAGCCTGATTCCAATCGCCATCGGCGTGGCCATCCTGTCCACAGCCCTGCCCTACACGCTGGAAATGATCGCCCTGACTCGAATGCCCGCGCGCACTTTCGGCACCCTGATGAGCGTCGAACCGGCAATCGCGGCCTTGTCGGGGCTCGTCTTTCTCCAGGAATACTTGTCCCTGGCCCAATGGATGGCCATTACCTGCATCATCCTCGCGTCGGTGGGCGCAACGCTGACCATGGCCAGCACCGCAAAGCCTGCTGTCGCGGTAGATTGAATCAGGATTTAACGAAGGTCTGGCATTTGCCGCGCATTTAGGCCATGTTTAGGCCAGTAACCTAATGCCAGACATGGATTTTTTCATACAGGACGTCATGAACGCTTCAAGCCAGAGCGAACACGATCGCACGCAGACATAAGATCCGCGGCGGTCATAAGGACGGGAATGAAACGAATTTTGATACTGATCGCCGTACTTGCAATAGCGGGCTGTGCGGCAACCTCGAAAAGTGAAGTCAAACGCGGCAAAAAGGGTCTGCACATCAACTGCTCCGGCCTGTCCTCATCCTGGGACCAGTGCGCTGCCAGTGCCGCCAATTCATGTGCTCCCAAGAGTTACAAGGTCATTGCCAAGTCCGGCGACGCCGTCGAAGAACCCGGGGATTATCCCTTCGGGCTCAATCCCGCCGGCTACACGAGCCGCAGCATGATCGTCATCTGCAAATAAATCACCTTAACCGAGCCCCTGCTCGGCGATTCGACGACTGATTTCCTCATGGCTGGACCTGAGGACGTCACGCTGGACCTGCGGCGTGACCAGCATCCGCGCGACAACCAACGCCCCCACGCATTGAGACAGAATGGCCCAGGCCAGGCTGTCGCTTCCCAATATCCGTGCCCAGCTTTCGTGCAAACGACAGATCCATGTTTGCGCCGCCTCCCTCACCTGGGCATCCGATCGTGCGATCTCAGCGCCCAGTACCGGTAACGCACATCCTGCCTCGGGCTGCTCGACATGGCTCATGCTCAAGTACTGCTTGAGGCAGCGCTCCAGTTTCATCGAGTCCATGGCGCCGTCGCCGCTCAAGCGATCCAGGCTCTGAGCCAACTCCCGCTCAACAATGGCCTTGAAAAGCTCATCCTTGGACGAGAAATGGCTATAGAACGCACCGCCACTCAACCCGATCGCCTTCATCAGACCGTCGACACCGACCGTAGAGAAACCGGATTTCTTGGCGGAGACGGCACTGCTGGCGAGCAGTTTCTCGCGGGTTTCCATTTTGTGATTGGCTGAATAACGCATGGTCCTGCCCCTGATTGCTCACCTTGACGCTTGCCGGACCTTAGCATAACGTCCGTTTAGTTAACGATCGTTTACCCATGAGGCTGACCATGAATAACAAGAAGGTCGTACTGGTTGTTGGCGCGGGCGATGCCACCGGCGGAGCGATTGCCAAACGCTTTGCGCAGGAAGGTTTCGTGGCCTGTGTTACCCGTCGCAGCGCTGACAAACTCCAGCCGCTTGTGGATGGAATCCGCGCTCAAGGCGGCGAAGCCCACGGGTTTGCCTGTGATGCACGCAAAGAAGACGATGTGATCGCACTCATCGAGCAAATCGAGAACCAGATCGGCCCGATCGAAGCCTTTGTGTTCAACATCGGCGCCAACGTTCCCTGCAGCATCCTCGAAGAAACCGCACGCAAGTATTTCAAGATTTGGGAGATGGCCTGTTTCTCAGGTTTTCTCAATGCACGGGAAGTGGCCAAGCGCATGGTCAAGCGCCAACGCGGAACCATTCTGTTTACCGGGGCGACGGCGGGATTGCGCGGCGCTTCAGGGTTCGCTGCATTCGCAGGCGCCAAACATGGCATCCGCGCACTGGCCCAAAGCATGGCCCGGGAGCTGGGGCCGCTGAATATTCATGTGGCCCATGTGGTGGTGGACGGCGCCATCGACACTGACTTCATCCGCGATCATTTCCCGGAAAAATATGCCACCAAGGATCAGGACGGCATCCTGAATCCTGAACACATCGCCGACAGCTATTGGTATCTGCATAGCCAACCTCGCGACGCCTGGACCTTCGAGCTGGACCTGCGCCCCTGGAATGAACGCTGGTAAACCCTCCCCGTACAACAAGAGAGCAGATACCATGAGCAAATCAGTGGAGTTTTACTTCGATCTCGGCAGCCCGACCACGTACCTGGCCTATACCCAGTTGCCGGCGTTGTGCGCACAGACAAACAGCCAGTTGATCTATCGTCCGATGTTATTGGGCGGCGTCTTCAAGGCAACCGGCAACGCATCACCGGCGACAGTGCCAGCCAAGAACCCTTACCTGTTCAAGGATCTGAATCGCTTCGCCAAGCGCTACGGTGTCGCCTTCCAGTTCAATCCACACTTCCCCGTCAATACACTGCGGCTGATGCGAGCGGTGACCGCCATGCAACTGCGCCATCCCGAACGCTTCGAGGCCTTCGTCGATTGCCTGTTCCGCGCCTTTTGGGTGGACGCCCGTAACCTCAATGACCCCGCGACTGTCGCAGCGGTCCTGAACGAAGGCGGTTTCGACGCCGACCATGTGCTGGCCCTGACGAACGACGAGCAGGTCAAGCAAGCACTCAAGAGCGCCACCGAAGACGCCATCGGACGCGGCGTGTTCGGTGCCCCGAGCATGTTTGTCGGTGACGAGCTGTTCTTCGGCCAGGATCGGCTGGACTTCGTCCGTGAAGCCCTCGCCTGATCCTCTACCTCAAATCGCCATCGTCCGGGTGTTGAGCCACTGCAGCGCGGCACCGTCCAGCAACGGGCTCAATCGACGCTGAACCTCGGCGTGGTAGGCGTTGAACCAGTCTTTTTCATCCTGGGTCAGCAGCGAAGGCTCCAGGCAACGGGTGTCGATCGGGCACAGCGTGAGGGTTTCGAACTCAAGGAACTCGCCGAACTCGCTGCTTCCGGCTTCGCGATTCAACACCAGGTTCTCGATGCGCACACCCCAGCGGCCGGGACGATAAGTGCCCGGCTCGATCGAGGTGATCATGCCGGCCTGCATCGCCGTTTGCGGCGCGGCAGCGGCTTGATAGGCAATCACCTGCGGGCCTTCGTGGACATTGAGGAAATAGCCGACACCATGGCCGGTACCGTGGCCGTAATCGACTTGCTCCGCCCAGATCGGCGCACGGGCGATGGCATCCAGCAAGGGCGAAAGAATGCCCCGCGGAAATTTGGCCCGGGACAGGGCAATCACACCCTTGAGCACACGGGTGCAGTCACGTTTCTGCTCGGCGGTGGGTGTTCCGACCGGCACCATGCGGGTGATGTCAGTGGTGCCCCCAAAGTACTGGCCCCCGGAATCGATCAGCAACAGGCCATCACCTTCGATGACGGCATGGGCCTCTTGCGTGGCGTGGTAATGGGGCATCGCGCCGTTGGCGTTAAAGGCGGCGATGGTATTGAAGCTTAAGGAAACGAAATCCGGCCGACGTGTGCGGGCGGCAGTCAGGTGCTCGTCGATGGTCAACTCGGTGATGCGCTCGCGCCCCCAGGCCCCTTCCAGCCAGGCGAAGAATTCACAGAGCGCCGCGCCGTCCTGCTCCATGACCCGACGGATGTGTTCGGCGTCGGCCAGGCTTTTACGGGACTTGGCCAGCGTCGTTGGATTGAGGCCTTCGATCAGCTTCACGCCACTGCCCAGGTTATCCAGCAAACCAACCGTCACCCGCGCTGGATCGACCTGCAGATTTGCGCCGTCCGGCACTTCGCGCAACGCGGCGGCGGCTTCGCTGTAATCGCGCAGGGTCACGCCGTCCTGCTCCAGAATCGCCCGCAGCGCTGCGTCAACCTTGTCCAGGGCCACGAACAACGTTGCTTGCTGCTGGCTGATCAAGGCAAAGGAAACGAACACGGGGTTGAACGACACATCTGCTCCGCGCAGGTTGAACAACCAGGCGATGTCATCCAGCGTGGCGATGAAATGCCAGTCGGCACCACGCTCCTGGAGGGATTCGCGCAGCTTGGCGAGTTTTTCGACCCGGCTGACGGTCGCCTGGGGCGGCAAATGGGCGTAGACCGGTTGATCCGGCAAGCCTGGACGATCGGTCCAGACGTCCTTGAGCAGGTCGATGTCGGTGCGCAACCGCGCGCCGCGTTCGGCGAGCTTGCCGCCCAGGGTGCGGGCCGATGCCACGGCCATGACCGCACCGTCGACCGCAACCACTGCGCCTTCAGGCGTTTGTTCGGCCAGCCAGTCCAGGGGACCGGGCTGGCCTGGAATCAGCTTGACCAGCTCGATACCACTGCCCTCCAGCTCCTTGGTGGCCTGCTCCCAGTAACGGCTGTCGGCCCAGACGCCGGCGAAACTGCCGGTCACGATCAAGGTACCCACCGAACCATGGAACCCCGACAACCATTGCCGCCCCTGCCAATAACCCGGCAAGTATTCAGACAGGTGCGGGTCGGCCGATGGCACCAGCAGCGCGTGAATACCCTCGCGGCTCATCAGTTGGCGGATTCGGGCCAGGCGCTGGGGAACCAGTCCATGGGGCAAAGGCTCGGTGCTCATTGTTTCTCCTGCTCATTGATATTGTTGTTCGATGCCGAATTCGGCTTATGGGGTCGTGGCCCAGAACGCCGGCGCAGTCGCGCACGCCGCCTTGATCAGCCGCACCGCCTCGTCGATATCCTGCTCGGTGGTAAAGCGCCCCAGGCTCAAGCGGATGGTCCGCCCGGCCGCACGGGCATCGTGCCCCAGGGCCAGCAGCACGTGGGACGGGGTGTTGTGCGCCGAATTGCAGGCCGAGGTCGCGGAAAATGCAATCGATGCGCCCAATGTCGCTGGGTTGAACTCACCTTCGTTGAACGTCAGGCTCAGCGTGTGGGGAATCCGCCGGCTCGCACTGCCGTTTATGCGCACACCAGGCAACGCCAGCAGCGGCTCGAGCAAACGATTGCGCAACCGGGCGATTTTAGCGAGTTCTTCGTCGAATGCCGCGGCTGCCAGTTCGAATGCGGCGCCCATGGCTGCAATCTGGTGGGTCGCCAGGGTTCCGGAGCGCAAACCGCCCTCATGTCCACCGCCATGGATCTGCGCCGCTAGCCGTGGCCGGGCACGGTCGCCGACGTAGAGCGCACCGATGCCCTTGGGGCCGTAGATTTTATGCGCGGAAAAGGACATCAGGTCCACCGGCCAGCGAGACAGGTCGATCTGCACCTTGCCAGCGCCCTGGGCCGCGTCCACATGGAACAACGCACCGTGCTCGCGAACGATCTCGCCGATGGCGATGACGTCGTTGACGGTGCCCAGTTCGTTGTTCACCAGCATCAGCGAGACCAGGAACGTGTCTTCGCGCAACGCCTCGCGAACCGCTTGCGGGCTGATCAGGCCCTCGGCGTCCGGCGCCAGCCAGGTAACCGCGACGCCACTTTCCTCGAGCTGGCGCGCGGTATCGAGAATCGCCTTGTGCTCGATCAGGCTGGTGATGACATGGCCGGCGGAACCACTGCGTGCCTGGGCCACACCCTTAAGGGCCAGGTTGTTGGATTCGGTGGCGCCGGAAGTCCAGACGATCTGTTCGGGCTGGGCCCCCACCAATTGCGCCACCTGCTGGCGGGCACGCTCCACCGAGCGCCGGGCCTCCTGGCCGAAGGCATGGGAACTGGACGCCGGGTTGCCGAAGTTGCCGTCAAAACCCAGACACTCGACCATGACCCGGATGACCCGCTCATCCACCGGCGTGGTGGCGGCGTAATCGAAATACAAAGGACGTTTATTCATAGGAAACTCGCAGAGCCTGCTCCGGGATCAGGCGCCCTCGTTGGGTTCGAGACAAGCAATACCTGATCAAAGACCTTAAAGAAGTCGGACTTCGTTTAAAAGTGCGTAGGAACGCTCCTGAACAGCGAGCTTAGCAGGCATCGCCTCGAAGCTCAGCCCTCAACTGATGCTTTCGAGCAACAACGGATACATCGACGCGACCAACAACAGCGCCATGCCCCAGTTGAACACGCGCAGCCAGCGACGATCACGCAACAGGTTGCGCAACAGGCTGCCGCACACCACCCACAGGCTCACGCTTGGCAGGTTGATCAAGGCAAACACCGCCGCAATCACCAGCACATTGAAGAAATAACCCTGGAGTGGCGTGTAGGTACTGATGGCGCCGATGGCCATGATCCAGGCCTTGGGATTGACCCATTGGAACGCCGCTGCGCCCCAATAGCTGATCGGCGTATTGTTCCCCGGCTGGCTGTCCGAAACCGGGCCGGAGTGGGCTATTTTCCACGCCAGGTACAACAGGTACGCCGCGCCGATGTAGCGCAACGCGGTATAGAGCAGTGGATAAGTCTGGAACACCGCGCCCAGGCCAAGGCCCACCGCCAGCACCAGGGAAAAGAAGCCGCAGGTAATACCCAGCATGTGCGGAATGGTGCGGTTGAAACCGAAATTGACACCCGAGGCCAGCAACATGGTGTTGTTAGGACCTGGCGTGATCGAAGTCACCAGGGCAAACAGGGCGAAGCCCAGCAGCAGGTCAAGCGAAAGGGTCATGTCAGGTCAGTCCATCAGGGGCGGTCAGTCAAGTCATGACCCTACCCCACGTCCCTACCCAAACCCACGGACAGTTGGGCAAAACTTTGAGCGGTACAGTCCCTCAGCTAGACCGGCCAGGCTGTTGCACGACCTGCTCGGCACTCATCTGGCCCTGATCGTCGAACCCCACGTTTTTCTGCGACGAGCCAAGTAGCTCGGCTTTTTTCGCGTGGTATTCCTCGAACGAAAGGCCACGGCGATTCAAGGCTTCAAGGGCCAGCTCGCGGGTCTCATCGGCAGTGTAGGGGCGCAGTTCCGGGGAAGAGCTGGCGCAGCCGCCCAGGAGGGTGGCGGTCAAGAGCAACAAAACGGCAAAGGTACGGTTCATGGCGGGTGTCCGGTGTTCTGGAGTTGGGCGATGAACAAAGGCTACTCGCCGGTCCTGCGCGGCAGAAATCAACCCTCTCGATAGTGGGTATTGCCTGCCTGGATCAGCCGTTGCGCTTAATCGACCAACTGGCAATGTAGCGCGTTGTCCAGGCTGCGCTCGATGTTGCGCAACACCTGGAACGAAGCGAACGTCACGGCCTTGGCGCGGTGAGCCTGGATCAGCCGCCAGAAACCCTGCTCGCCCTTTTCGACACTTCGAAGTGCCGCCTCGCCTGCCTCGCGGGTCTGCCACTGCAAATAGTTGAGCACGCGGCGACCATCGTCGCTGGCCTGGATACTGGCACTCAGGAACCCCTGGTGGTCCCGGGCCAGGCGCTCGGTCTGTTCCGACAAGGCGGTTACCAGCGCCTGCTGCCATTGAGGTTCGATGTCGAATTCCATCAGTTGGGTGAAACTGCGATTGTTCCTTGGCGATTGCATGAAAGGTCCCCTATGCAGGTCAGGCGAATCTTGCGATCCGAAGGCGTGCAGGGTAAAACCTCTAGTTAACTTGAGGTCAAGCAGTGAATTGAAACAATGGCGCAAATCGATATCCACAAGGAACTCACCGTCGGCCAAGTGGCGGCCCGCAGCGGCGTGGCGGTCACCGCCCTGCACTTCTACGAATCCAAGGGGCTGATCAAAAGCACACGTAACCCGGGTAACCAACGTCGTTACCCACGGGCAGTATTGCGTCGCGTGGCATTGATCAAGGTCGCCCAGCGCCTGGGCATTCCGTTGGCGGAAATCGGCGAGGCGTTGAACAACCTGCCAGACAACCGCGCCCCGACGGCCGCCGACTGGCAAACCCTGTCGGCGCAGTGGAGTCGGGACCTGGACGAACGCATCAACCAATTGGTGGCGCTGCGTGATCGACTCAACGGTTGCATCGGCTGCGGATGCCTGTCGATGGAAGCTTGTCCGCTGCGCAACCAGGGCGACGTACTGGGCCAACGCGGGCCGGGGGCTCATCTGCTGGAATAGCCTTAGCGTTCGTCGGCCCCTGCGTCCAGCCAGGGTCGCTGGCCTATAGTGGAGGAGCGCAAATCGACGAAGACTCTCTTCGCCTCCCTATAACAAAAGGAGAAACGTCATGGGCGTCAATGCCATTCCCGAAGGTTTCCATAACATCACGCCCTACCTGGGCATTCAAAAAGCTGCCGCAGCCATCGACTTCTACAAAAAAGCCTTCAATGCCACCGAGGTCATGCGCCTGGCCATGCCCGACGGGGGCATCGGCCATGCCGAGCTGCGGATCAACGGTTATCCGATCATGCTCGGTACGCCTTGCGATCAAGGCCCCCTGAGCAATCCGGATCAATCGCCATCGGTCGGCCTGCATTTATATGTCGAGGATGTGGACCGCGCATTTGCCCAGGCCATTGCCGCCGGCGGCACGGTGATTTCCGAGGTCAAAGACCAGTTCTACGGAGATCGCAGCGGCACCCTGAAGGATCCCTATGGGCATCTGTGGTTCCTCGCGACGCGCAAGGAAGACCTGAGCCAGGAACAGATCGAGCAACGGGCCAGGGAGATGTTTCAACAGCAAGGCTGACTTGTCCCCGCGCTCACCGGGTCGCCCTGTAGGAGCTGCCGAGTGCAACGAGGCTGCGATCTTTCCCCTGACACTTGAGTCCCAAGGGGAAAGATCAAAAAATCGCAGCCTTCGGCAGCTCCTACCACGCGAAACATTTTCTTTCATCTTCCCCTTCAGGATTACGATCGCTCGTTCGTCTTAATTAGATGCAGCAGGCCGCGTCGGCAAAAGCCACGGCCTGCCTTTTTTGGGTTCACGGTGTTGCAAAGCCCGCAATACGGAACCTTTCATCGAATCAAGACGTTCAATCATGTCGAAGAAATCCCGCTCCAAACTCTGGTTCCTGGTCCATAGCTGGCTGGCATTGCCCATCTGGTTCTTCGTACTCATCGTCTGCGTCACCGGCACCCTGGCGGTGGTCAGCCAGGAGATCGTCTGGCTGGCCAACCCCGACATGCGGGCCAACAAGCCCTCGGACGAGGCCACGTCACTCAGCTATGACCAGGTGATCGCCGCGATCAAGCAGGCCCAGCCGCAAACCCAGGTGCAAAGCATCATCCGTCCGGACGAGTCGCATTTTGCGCTGGAAGTCGGCGTGACCTACCCCGACGGACGCCCCGACACGGTGTACGTCAACCCGTACAGCGGCGTCATCCAGGGCTCGGCGCCGACATTCAATTTCCAGGCGTTCACCCGCGCCCTGCATGGCTGGTGGCTGGTACCGTTCACCAACGGCTACAGTTGGGGCTGGTACCTGGTGTCGTTCCTGGGCCTGCCCTTGCTTGCGTCCCTGGTGACCGGGCTGGTGGTCTACAAGCGTTTCTGGAAAGGCTTCTTCCGTCCTACCCTGCGGATTCGCCATGGCGCACGGATTTTCTGGGGGGATTTCCACCGGCTCAGCGGTATCTGGTCGATCTGGTTCATCGCGGTCATCTCCGTCACCGGCACTTGGTTCCTGATCCAGGCCTTGCTGGGCGACAACCAGATCTCCATTTCCAGCGAACCGGTCATCCCGGTGGTGGCCCGTGAAAACGTGCCGTTGTCCGTCGACGGCCAGGCGCCACCGCAGTTGAACCTGGACCGGGCCATCGAAATCGCCCAGCAACGCATCCCGGGACTGGAAGCGAGTTTCATCAGCCTGCCCGGCAATGCCTACAGCCATCTGGAAATCGGTGGCCGCGGCTGGTATCCGCTGATGTTCCAGACCGCCACCATCAATCCCTACAACGGCGACGTGGCGGCCTCCCGGTTGCTGTCGGACCGCACGACCCTGGAGTTCGTCACCGAATCCATGCGGCCCTTGCACACAGGGGACTTCGGCGGCCTCTGGATCAAGCTCATCTGGTTTTTCTTCGGTCTAGTCCTGAGCATGATGGTCCTCAGCGGGCTGCTGATCTGGACCAAACGCACGGCCCTGGCCACCGCCAATGCCTTCAAGCGTAGCCAGAAACCCACCCGTGGCGCCCGAATCGCGCAGGCACTGCAATCGTCGGAGGGCAGCCTGTGACCCCGTCCAATGCCGCTTCATCACCGTCACGCCTGAGTCTGTTCTGGCATAAATGGCGTTTCCATCTCAACGTGTTGTTGCTGCTGATTCCCCTGGGATTCATGCCCAAATACCTCTCCGAGGCCGCCCTGTTCCGCGGTGATGCAGGGCTTGGCGAGCGGGACATCGGCGAAGTCCAGGTCGGTCCCTGGAGCCTGCGCCTGGCGGAGTTTCGCAACGAAGCCCCACGGACCCAAGGGCCCGCCGGGCCGATGAAGCACTTCAACGCGGCCCTGTGCCAGAGCTGTATCGGCCAGGTCAAGGCCACCTACCTGCGCATTGGCAAACCCCGCAGCCTGCGCGCCGCCGGGGTGATTTTCTTTGGCTCGCCCTATCGTATGGGCGCCTTGTTGCCGGTCCCGCCAAAGACCCAGCCCGATGCCGAACTGTGGATAACCCTCGAGGGTTGGGACGGTTCGATGCATCAGGCCTCCATTCCCCTGAGCCAGGCCTCCCCGGCCACCCTCGCCTGGCTGAAGAACCAAGGACCCAAACCATGACCCTCCGCGTTTTATCCAAGGGCCTGGCGCTGTTGCTCTGCGCAGGCGCAAGCACCAGCGTCCTGGCCCACAACCCGATGTGCGAGTGCAAGGCCATCGACGCCGAACAGATCCAATGCACCGGCGGTTTTTCCGACGGCAGCGGCGCACCCGGAGTGACCCTGGACGTGATCGGTTATGACGAAACCATCCTCGTCCCGGGCAAGCTCGGCGCCGACTCGAAGCTGACCTTCAAGAAACCGAACGCTGAATTCTACGTGCTCTTCGACGCCGGCCCCGGCCACGTGGTGGAAATCGACCAAGCCGACATCGAGGCCCCATGAGCAACGCCACGACTCAAGTCATCCGCCCCGCTGGCGCGGGCCATGAAACCCTGTATGTGTTGCTGCTGTGCCTGGTCATCGTACTGGTGGCCGGGTCCGTGGTGGCCTGGCATGGCAAGGCCGAGGACACGCCTCACCTGGCCTCGAACCAGCTCGACGCCCGCCGCGACCTCAGCGCCGCCGAGCAAGGCATCTATGCCGACCTGCGGGTGACCCTGGATGAAATCCGCTTGCTGCGCGAAGACCAACAAACCCTGCCCGCCCCGCAAACCTTGGCCGAAGAAGGCTTCGCGCCGTTCGCCCAGGACGCCAGTTCCGTCAGCCGGGGCGGCCATGCCTGGCAACAACTCCAGGACCAGGCCTACTTCGGCGCCAGTGCCAATCCGTCGGTGGCCGGTTCGTTTCTGATGCGCATCGGCGAAGCGTCCGACGCCGCCCCGGACATCTGGCTCAACCGCGGCACTGGCCTCGCGACGCCCACCGCCCTGGACGATGCGGCGTTGTCCGCCGCCGGCTGGCAACAGATCGTCGCGCAATTCGATGCCGGCGTAACCCGCCAGCACCGGCACTGACCCCACGCCCTCATTCGAGAGAAGACCGTTTGCCCATGCCTATTGCATCCCAACGCCGACCCTTGCTGCGCTTGCTGTTGATCGGCCTGCTGGCCTGCCTGTTCACCTCGCCGGTGAGCGCCGAAACCGCCAAGCGCCTGCGCATCGGCATCACCTTGCACCCGTATTACAGCTACGTGGCCAACATCGTCGGCGACAAGGCAGAGGTCGTGCCGCTGATACCGGCGGGTTTCAACCCCCACGCCTATGAACCACGGGCCGAAGACATCAAGCGCATCAGCGGCCTCGACGTGATCGTGCTCAACGGCGTGGGCCATGACGACTTCGCCGACCGCATGATCGCCGCCAGCGAAACCCCGAACGTCAAAGTGATCGAGGCCAACGAAAACGTGCCCCTGCTGGCCGCCACCGGCACGGCGGCACGAGGCGCGGGCAAGGTGGTGAATCCGCACACCTTCCTGTCCATCAGCGCCTCCATCGCCCAGGTCAATAACATCGCCCGGGAATTGGGCAAGCTCGACCCGGACAACGCCAAGGCCTACACCCAGAACGCCCGTGCCTATGGCAAACGCCTGCGGCAGATGCGCGCCGCCGCCCTGGCGAAGCTGACCCAGGCCCCCAATGCCGAATTGCGGGTCGCCACGGTGCACGCCGCCTACGACTACCTGTTGCGCGAATTCGGCCTGGAAGTGACCGCCGTGGTCGAGCCGGCCCATGGCATCGAACCGAGCCCCAGCCAATTGAAGAAAACCATCGACCAACTGCGGGAGCTGGACGTGAAGGTGATCTTCTCGGAGATGGATTTCCCCTCCACCTACGTCGATACCATCCAACGTGAGTCGGGCGTGAAGCTGTACCCGCTCTCGCACATTTCCTACGGCGACTACAGCGCCGAGAAGTACGAAAAGGAAATGGCCGGCAACCTCGACACCGTGGTCCGGGCGATCCAGGAGTCCGGCGCATGACTGTCCCAGAACCCCTCACCCTGCAACGCGTCGGCCCCTTGATCGAGTTCGCCGAGGTCAGCCTGAACCTGGGTCGCACCACCATTCTCGACAACGTGGCCTTTCAGGTGGTGCCCGGCAGCGTCCATGCCCTGGTCGGTCCCAATGGCGGCGGCAAGAGTTCGCTGATCAAGACCTTGCTGGGGCAGATGCCGCACCAGGGACGCTTGAGCCTGCAATGGCCGGGCGAACCCGGAGTGATCGGCTACGTACCACAGGCGCTGGAATTCGACCGGGGCCTGCCCATGACCGTGGATGATTTCATGGCGGCGATGTGTCAGCGGCGGCCGGCCTTTCTCGGCTTGAGCAAGCATTACGCCGGCGCCATCGGCCAGGCCCTGGAGCGGGTCGGCATGCAGGACAAGCGCAAGCGGCGCATGGGCGCGCTGTCCGGCGGCGAGCGCCAGCGGGTGTTGCTGGCCCAGGGGTTGATTCCCTCGCCGCAATTGCTGGTGCTGGATGAACCGATGTCGGCCCTGGACGAGGCCGGTATCCAGGTGTTCGAACGGTTGCTGCAGGACTGGCGCCAGGCCGGGATCACCGTGCTGTGGATCGAACATGACCTGGAAGCCGTCGGGCGCCTGGCCGACCGTGTCACCGGCCTGAATCGCCGCGTGCTGTTCGACGGCCCGCCACGCCAGACCCTGACCCCGGAACGGCTGCTGACGCTGTTTTCCACCCATCCACGCACGAACGGGAGCGCGGCCTGATGAGTTATGAAGCCTTTCGTTTGATGGTCCAGGGCTGGGCCTCGGCCGGTTACCTGCCTGAAGCGCTGGCCTATGGGTTCGTGGTCAATGCGCTGTTGGCCGGGCTGTTGATCGGCCCGGTGCTGGGCGGCCTCGGCACGCTGGTGGTGGTCAAGCGCTTCGCGTTTTTCTCCGAGGCGGTGGGCCATGCGGCGCTCACCGGCGTGGCCATCGGCATCCTGCTCGGCGAACCCTACACCGGGCCTTACGGCAGCCTGTTCGGCTACTGCCTGTTGTTCGGCATCCTGCTCAATTACCTGCGCAACCGCACCGGCCTGGCGCCCGACACGCTGATCGGCGTCTTCCTGTCGGTGTCCCTGGCCCTGGGCGCCAGCCTGCTGTTGATCCTGGCGGGCAAGATCAATGTGCACATCCTGGAAAACGTACTGTTCGGCTCGGTGCTGACGGTCAATGGCAATGACCTGCTGGTGCTGGCGGTGGTCGGCTCGCTGGTGATGGCCCTGGCCTTGCCGCTGTACAACCGCATCATGCTCGCCAGCTTCAACCCGCAACTGGCGGCGGTGCGCGGGGTGGCGGTCAAGACCCTGGACTACCTGTTCGTGGTCCTGGTGACGCTGATCACCGTGGCGGCGGTGAAAGTCATCGGCGCCATCCTGGTGGGCGCGTTGCTGGTGATTCCCGCCGCGGCGGCGCGCTTGCTCAGTCAATCACTGAAAGGCTTTTTCTGGTGTTCAGTGCTGATCGCCACCGTCAGCACTTTGTGCGGGATCCTCGCGCCGATTGTGTTCGACCTGCCGATCCCGTCCGGCGCCGCGATCATCCTGGTGGCCGGCATCGCCTTCGCCCTGAGCGCCATCGCCCGTGGTGTCGTCCCCAGCCTCAAAGGGAATCTTGGATAAATGGTTTTTTCATTGCGACAACTGACCCTGGCCGTCGCGTTGTGCGGCGTGGCCGTCACCTCGTCATTCGCCAGCGAAAAGATTCGCCTGCTGGCATCGCTGCCAGTCACCTATGGATTGGGCGAAGCTTTGCTCAAGGGCACCGAGGTCAGCCTGGAACGGGCCGCGCCCGCCAATCTGCCCGGCACCCGCCAGAGTGCCTATTTCAGCGGTCGTGGTGCGCCGGCCTTGAGCAAACTGGCGAGCGCTGCCGATGGGGTGATCGGCCTGCGCTCGCTATGGCCGGACGATCCGCTGTACCCCATGGCCCGACGCAGCAATATCCGCATCGTCGAAGTCGATGCCGCGCGCCCGGTGGACGGCGCCCTTCCCGGTATCGCCGTGCAACCGGGCATGGCCGATGGCCTGGCGAGCCAGCCGTGGATGGCCAGCCATAACCTGGGGCGCATGGCCGACGTGATCGCCGCCGACCTGGTGCGCCTGGCCCCGGCGGACAAAGCGAAAATCGACGCCAACCTGGCGGCACTCAAGCAGCGCCTGCTCAAACTCAGCGCCGACAGCGAAAAACGCCTCGCCAGCGCCGATAACCTGAGCGTGGTCAGCCTGAGCGAACACTTCGGCTACCTGATCAGCGGGCTCAACCTGGACGCCATCAGCACCGATACCCGGCCCGATGCCGAGTGGACCGCCGAAACCCTCAAGCAATTGAGTACGACGTTGAAGGACAACGACGTGGCGCTGGTGCTCCATCATCGCCAGCCTTCGGATGCGCTGAAGGCAGCCATTGCCGAGGGCGGCAGCCAGTTGCTGGTGCTCAGCATCGATGCCGACGACCCGGTGGCAGAACTGGAGAGTAATGCAGGGCTGGTGGTCGCGGCGCTGACGAAGAAGGGCTGATTGCAGAAACGCAATCCCTGTGTGGGAGCGGGCTTGCTCGCGAAGACGGTGTGTCAGTCGCCATAAAAGTTGACTGTATGATCGCATTCGCGAGCAAGCCCGCTCCCACAGGTTTCACTTGAGGCTGGCTGTCAGCCCAAAACATCCCCCGGCACCCGCACGACCCCTTCCATCAACACCCGCGCGCTGCGGCTCATGATGGCTTTTTTAACGGTCCATTCGCCGTTGACCACGCTGGCCTCGGCGCCGACGCGCAGGGTGCCGGACGGGTGGCCGAAGCGTACAGCGTTACGCTCGATGCCGCCGGCGGCCAGGTTCACCAGGGTGCCGGAAATCGCCGCAGCCGTGCCGATGGCAACCGCCGCCGTGCCCATCATGGCGTGGTGCAGCTTGCCCATGGACAACGCCCGCACCAGCAAGTCGACATCCCCCGCCGCCACGGCTTTTCCGCTGGAGGAAAGGTAATCCGCCGGCGGCGCGACAAACGCCACTTTCGGTGTGTGCTGGCGCTGGGCCGCTTCGTCCAGGTGCTTGATCAAGCCCATGCGCAAGGCACCGTGGGCGCGAATGGTTTCGAACATCGCCAACGCCTTGGGATCGCTGTTGATCGCCCCCTGCAATTCAGTGCCGGTGTAGCCGACATCGCGGGCATTGATGAAAATCGTCGGGATCCCCGCGTTGATCAGCGTTGCCTTGAAGGTGCCAACACCGGGCACTTCCAAGTCATCCACCAGGTTGCCGGTGGGAAACATCGAGCCACCACCGCCCTCCTCCTCGGCCGCCGGGTCCATGAATTCCAATTGCACTTCGGCCGCTGGAAAGGTCACGCCGTCGAGTTCGAAGTCCCCGGTTTCCTGCACCACGCCCTCGGTGATCGGCACATGGGCGATGATGGTCTTGCCGATGTTGGCCTGCCAGATCCGTACCACGGCCACGCCGTTTTGCGGAATACGGTCAGGCGCCACCAAACCACTGCTGATGGCAAACGACCCCACCGCCGCCGACAGGTTGCCGCAGTTGCCGCTCCAGTCCACGAACGGCTTATCGATGGACACCTGGCCGAACAGGTAATCGACATCGTGGTCGGCCCGGGTGCTCTTGGACAGGATCACGGTCTTGCTGGTGCTGGACGTTGCGCCACCCATGCCATCGATCTGTTTCTCGTACGGGTCGGGGCTGCCGATCACCCGCAGCAGCAGGGCATCGCGGACCGGGCCAGGAACGCGAGCCGCTTCGGGCAGGTCTTGCAAACTGAAAAACACGCCTTTGCTGGTGCCGCCACGCATGTAGGTCGCGGGGATCTTGATTTGAGGCGAGTGAGCCATGTGCTCTAACTCCTGAAAAAGGGGCGGCCAGAGAACGGGCCACCCAAGCGATTTAAACAGCCACCGCCGATTCCAGGAAGTCCTGGGCAAAGCGTTGCAACACGCCCCCGGCTTCGTAGATCGACACTTCTTCGGCGGTATCGAGACGGCAGGTCACCGGTACTTGGATGCGCTCGCCGTTCTTGCGAGTGATGACCAGGGTCAGCGTCGCCCGCGGCGTGCGTTCGCCGATCACGTCATAGACTTCGCTGCCGTCGATGCCCAGGGTCTTGCGATCGGTGCCGGGCTTGAACTCCAGCGGCAACACGCCCATGCCCACCAGGTTGGTGCGGTGGATGCGTTCGAAACCTTCGGCGGCGATCGCCTCGACACCGGCCAGGCGCACGCCCTTGGCCGCCCAGTCCCGGGACGAACCCTGGCCGTAGTCGGCGCCGGCAATGATGATCAGCGGCTGCTTGCGCTCCATATAGGTCTCGATGGCCTCCCACATGCGCATGACCTTGCCTTCCGGCTCGACGCGGGCCAGGGAGCCCTGCTTGACCTTGCCGTTTTCCTGGACCATTTCGTTGAACAGTTTCGGGTTGGCGAAGGTGGCGCGCTGCGCGGTCAGGTGGTCACCGCGGTGGGTCGCGTAGGAGTTGAAGTCCTCTTCCGGCAGGCCCATTTTCGCCAGGTACTCGCCAGCGGCGCTGTCCAGCATGATGGCGTTGGACGGCGACAAATGGTCGGTGGTGATGTTGTCCGGCAACACCGCCAGCGGACGCATGCCCTTGAGCGGCCGAGCACCGGCCAGCGCCCCTTCCCAGTACGGCGGACGACGAATGTAGGTGCTTTGTGGGCGCCAGTCGTACAGCGGCGTCACTTTCGGCCCGGTGTCTTCCTGGATGGCGAACATCGGAATGTATACCTGGCGGAACTGCTCCGGCTTCACCGAAGCCTTGACCACCGCGTCGATTTCTTCGTCGCTCGGCCAAATGTCCTTGAGACGGATCTGGCGACCGTCCACCACGCCCAGCACATCTTTTTCAATGTCGAAGCGGATGGTCCCGGCGATGGCATAAGCGACCACCAGGGGTGGCGAGGCCAGGAACGCCTGTTTGGCGTACGGATGAATACGCCCGTCGAAGTTGCGGTTGCCCGACAACACGGCGGTGGCGTACAGGTCGCGGTCGATGATTTCCTGCTGGATCATCGGGTCCAGCGCGCCCGACATGCCGTTGCAGGTGGTGCAGGCGAAGGCCACCACGCCGAAGCCCAGCTTCTCCAGTTCGGACGTCAGGCCGGCCTCATCCAAGTACAGCGCCACGGTTTTCGAGCCCGGTGCCAGGGACGACTTGACCCACGGCTTGCGGGCCAGGCCCAGGCGATTGGCGTTACGCGCCAGCAGGCCGGCGGCGATCACGTTGCGCGGGTTGCTGGTGTTGGTGCAACTGGTGATGGCGGCGATGATCACCGCGCCGTCGGGCATTTGCCCGGGCACATCGTCCCACTGGCCGGAAATGCCTTTGGCGGCCAGCTCCGACACCGCGACGCGGGCGTGGGGGTTGCTCGGGCCAGCCATGTTGCGCACTACCGAGGACAGGTCGAAGGTCAGGCCACGCTCGTACTGCGCGCCCTTGAGGCTATCGGCCCACAGGCCCACGTGCTTGGCATAGGTTTCCACCAACTGCACCTGGGTGTCTTCGCGTCCGGTGAGCTTCAGGTAGTCGATCGTCTGTTGATCGATATGGAACATCGCCGCCGTAGCGCCGTATTCCGGGGCCATGTTGGAAATGGTCGCACGGTCGCCCAAGGTCAGGGCACTGGCGCCTTCACCGAAAAACTCCAGCCATGCCCCGACGACTTTTTGCTTGCGCAGGAACTCCGTCAGCGCCAGCACCATGTCGGTGGCGGTGATGCCCGGCTGCAGCTTGCCGGTCAGCTCGACGCCGATGATTTCCGGCAGGCGCATCCACGAGGCGCGACCGAGCATGACGCTTTCGGCCTCCAGGCCACCGACGCCGATGGCAATCACGCCCAAGGCATCGACGTGGGGGGTGTGGCTGTCGGTGCCGACGCAGGTGTCGGGGAACGCCACGCCGTCACGCTGCTGGATCACCGGCGACATTTTTTCCAGGTTGATCTGGTGCATGATCCCGTTGCCCGGCGGAATCACATCGACGTTCTTGAAGGCTTTCTTGGTCCAGTTGATGAAGTGGAAGCGGTCTTCGTTGCGGCGGTCTTCAATGGCGCGGTTCTTGGCGAAGGCTTGCGGATCGGCACCACCGCTTTCCACCGCCAGGGAGTGGTCGACGATCAGTTGGGTCGGCACCACCGGATTGACCTGCGCCGGGTCCCCCCCCTGCAAGGCGATGGCGTCGCGCAGGCCGGCCAGGTCCACCAGGGCGGTCTGGCCGAGGATGTCATGGCACACCACACGGGCCGGAAACCAGGGGAAGTCCAGGTCACGCTTGCGCTCGATCAGTTGCAGCAGCGACTCGCGCAGCGTGGCCGGGTCGCAGCGACGCACCAGGTTTTCCGCCAGCACGCGGGAGGTGTACGGTAGGCCGTCATAGGCGCCGGGGCGGATGGCATCCACGGCCTCGCGAACGTCGAAATAATCCAGCGAAGTGCCAGGCAGCGGTTTGCGAAATTCTGTGTTCATCGTCAGGACTCGGTCACGGTGGTTTCAGAAAGGCGCTTGCCACGACCATGATCGTTCCCACGCTCTGCGTGGAAACGCATCCAGTGACGCTCTGCGTCACAGGGACGCGGAGCGTCCCGGGCGGCATTCCCACGCAGAGCGTGGGAACGATCACAGCAATTAGCGTCAGCGCCCTCCAGCTCAGCGTTGTTCGATTGGCACGAACTTGCGCTGTTCGACGCCGGTGTATTCGGCGCTCGGTCGGATGATGCGGTTGTTGGCGCGTTGTTCGAACACGTGGGCGGCCCAGCCGGTCAGACGCGAGCAGACGAAGATCGGCGTGAACAGCTTGGTCGGGATGCCCATGAAGTGGTACGCCGAGGCATGGTAGAAATCGGCGTTGGGGAACAGCTTCTTCTGCTCCCACATGGTCTTGTCGATGGCTTCGGAGACCGGGAACAGCACGGTATCGCCCACTTCGTCGGCGAGTTTTTTCGACCAGCCCTTGATCACCTCGTTGCGCGGGTCGTTGTCCTTATAGATCGCGTGGCCGAAGCCCATGATCTTGTCCTTGCGCGCGAGCATGCCGAGGGTGCCTTCGATGGCCTCCTGAGGTGAGCTGAAACGCTCGATCATTTCCATCGCCGCTTCGTTGGCCCCGCCATGCAACGGGCCACGCAGCGAGCCGATGGCGGCGGTGATGCAGGAGAACAGGTCCGACAGCGTGGAGGCGCAGACCCGGGCGGTGAAGGTCGAGGCGTTGAATTCGTGCTCGGCGTAGAGGATCAGCGACACGTTCATCACCTTGACGTGCAGCTCGCTCGGCTTCTTGCCGTGCAGCAAGTGCAGGAAGTGGCCGCCGATGGACACTTCGTCGGTCACGCATTCGATGCGCTGGCCTTGGTGGCTGAAGCGATACCAGTAGCACATGATCGCCGGGAACGCGGCCAGCAGGCGATCGGTCTTGTCATGTTGCTGGGAAAAATCCTGCTCGGGTTCCAGGTTGCCCAGGAACGAGCAGCCGGTGCGCATCACGTCCATCGGGTGGGCGTCGGCGGGAATGCGCTCCAGCACTTCCTTCAAGGCTTGGGGCAGGTCGCGCAGCTGGCGCAGCTTACCGGTGTAGGCGTCCAACTGTGCCTGGGTCGGCAGTTCGCCGTACAGCAGCAGGTAGGCCACCTCTTCGAATTGCGCATCTGCCGCCAGGTCGCGAACATCGTAGCCGCGATAGGTCAGGCCGGCACCCGATTGGCCCACGGTGGACAATGCGGTTTGCCCGGCCACCTGGCCACGGAGCCCGGCGCCACTGAGTACTTTTGCTTCGGCCATTTGCTGTCTCCATTTTTTAGATTTGTAGAGAATGGGGGGGAAAGATCGCAGCCTCGTTGCACTCGACAGCTCCTACACAGCTCCTACGCGGCCCAACTCTGTAGGAGCTGTCGAGCGAAGCGAGGCTGCGATCTTTTCATTTTTTCGCCGCGAACAACGCATCGAGCTTCTGCTCGAAGGTGTGGTAATCGATGCGATCGTAAAGCTCCATGCGAGTCTGCATGGTGTCGATGACGTTCTGTTGCGTGCCGTCGCGGCGGATCGCGGTATAGACGTTCTCGGCCGCCTTGTTCATGGCCCGGAAGGCCGACAGCGGGTAGAGCACCAGGGACACGTCGGCACCGGCCAACTGTTCGGTGGTGTACAGCGGGGTCGCGCCGAATTCGGTGATGTTGGCCAGGATCGGGGCTTTCACGCGGCTGGCGAACAGCTTGTACATCTCAAGCTCGGTGATGGCTTCGGGGAAAATCATGTCCGCACCGGCCTCGATGCACGCGGCGGCGCGGTCCAGGGCCGATTCCAAGCCTTCCACCGCCAAGGCATCGGTACGGGCCATGATCACGAAACTGTCATCGGTACGGGCATCGACGGCGGCCTTGATGCGGTCGACCATCTCTTGCTGGGAGACGATTTCCTTGTTCGGACGATGGCCGCAACGCTTGGCACCGACCTGGTCTTCGATATGAATCGCCGCGGCGCCGAACTTGATCATCGACTTGACCGTGCGCGCCACATTGAACGCCGAGGAACCGAAGCCGGTGTCCACGTCCACAAGCAGCGGCAGGTCGCACACATCGGTGATACGCCGTACGTCGGTCAGCACGTCATCCAGGCCGGTGATGCCCAGGTCCGGCACGCCGAGGGAACCGGCCGCCACGCCGCCGCCCGACAGGTAGATCGCCTTGAAACCGGCGCGCTTGGCCAGCAGCGCGTGGTTGGCGTTGATCGTGCCCACCACTTGCAGCGGATGCTCGCTGGCGACCGCATCGCGGAAACGCTGGCCTGGAGTGCTGTTGCTCATGACTCACCTCGTTCAGTGGCGGCGCTGTCCTGGAAATGACGCGCGATATTGCGTTTGGAGGCGCCGATGTGCCGGCGCATCAATAATTCAGCCAGTTCGCCGTCACGGTCGGCGATGGCGTCGAGTATCCGGTGGTGCTCGGCAAAGGCCTGGCGCGGACGGTTGGGCGTGGTGGAGAACTGGATCCGGTACATGCGCACCAGTTGGTACAGCTCGCCGCACAGCATCTGCGTCAGGGTACGGTTGCCGCTGCCCTGGATGATCCGGTAATGAAAGTCGAAATCGCCCTCCTGCTGGTAATAGCCGACACCGGCCTGGAACGCCGCATCGCGCTCGTGGGTTTCCAGCACCCGGCGCAGTTCGTCGATTTCTTCCAGGGTCATGCGTTCGGCCGCCAGGCGGCAGGCCATGCCTTCGAGGGATTCACGGATTTCGTAGAGTTCCAGCAGCTCGGCGTGGCTCAGGGACACTACCCGGGCACCGACGTGGGGAATGCGCACCAGCAGGCGCTGGCCTTCCAGGCGGTGAATGGCCTCGCGCAGCGGCCCGCGGCTAATGCCGTAGGTACGCGCCAGCTCAGGCTCGGAGATCTTGCTGCCGGGGGCGATCTCGCCCTTGACGATGGCGGCCTGAATACGCCGGAAGACGTTCTCGGACAGGGTCTCCGAGTCGTCCTGGACCATCACCGGGGTTTCGAGCTGATCGAGCATATTGTCGACACCTTGAAAATCAATATGGCAAAAACTAACCAAATACGACCTTTACGTCAAAACAAAAATCAACATTGTCGACAATCGTCTAATAATCGCCCTGGAGATAACCCTGTTGCATGAAGACTCGTAGCCTCCGGCCAGCGGTGGCGTCAGAAAACCACCGTGCTAGAATGCCGCGGTTATTCGCCGCTCTCCTTTTATTAGAGAAAGGCTGCCTAGGGAGCTTGTGCAGTAATGCCAGGGCCTGAACCGATAAACGGAACGCTGCGCACCAGGATCTATGACACTCAAGCCCTTATCTGCCGCTTTCTACTTCATGTGCCTGCCGGGGCTTGCCGTGGCGGGTGAAAAAACCGTGTACGGCCTCAACGAATACGCCGCCCTGCAGGGTATCGACCTGGAGGTCGCCGCCAAGCTCGACACCGGCGCCAAGACCGCCTCCCTCAGCGCCCGGGACATCAAGCGCTTCAAGCGCAATGGCGAATCCTGGGTGCGTTTTTACCTGGCCATCGACGCAGCCCACTCGCACCCCATCGAACGTCCGCTGGCCCGGGTCAGCAAGATCAAGCGCCGCGCCGGTGACTACGACCCGGAAGAAGGCAAGAAATACACGGCCCGGCCGGTCATCGAACTGGACATCTGCATGGGCTCGGCCCTGCGCAGCATCGAAGTGAACCTGACCGACCGCAGCGCCTTCCAATACCCGTTGCTGATCGGCTCCGAGGCGCTCAAACGCTTCGACGCGCTGGTCGACCCCAGTCTTAAATACGCTGCCGGCAAACCCGCCTGCGCCAATGCCGCTCAAACCGCAGAGTAATTCCAATGCGCTCCCTTACCCTCCATTTGAAAATGCTGATCGCCATCCTGGTGGTGCTGGGCCTGTCGGTGACGGCCTATCAGATTTTCGTGCTCGGCATCCCGGTCACCGAAGACGCCACCGACGATTTGTGGAACATCGACGCCAAGGTCGAATTCGTGCCCAACGCCAAGGACCCGGTGAAGATCCAGATGTTCGTGCCGCCCCTGAGCCGCGACTACGTGAGCCTCAACGAGAGTTTCATTTCCAATAATTACGGCGTGGCGGTGAACCGGGTCGACGGTAACCGCAAAGTGACGTGGTCAGCCCGTCGCGCCAAGGGTAACCAGACCCTGTATTACCGCCTGGTACTGACCAAGCGTTACAGCGCCGAGAAAACCAAGGTCAAGGGCCCGACCTTCCGCGACAGCATCGCCGTCGAAGGCCCGGAGAAACTGGCCGCCGAAGCCCTGCTTGCGCCGATCCGCCAACATTCGGCCGACGTCGAGACGTTCATCAGCGAAGCGATCAAGCGGGTCAACAACCTCAACGACGACAACGTCAAGCTGTTGCTGGCCGGTGATCCTTCCTCGGCCAACAAGGCGCGCATCGTCGAATTGGTGCTGTCCATCGCCCACGTGCCGGTGGAAAAGGTCCACACCATCCGCCTGGTGGCCGACCAGCCGCAGACACCCGAGCTGTGGCTGCGCAGCTTCAACGGCACCGACTGGCTGTATTTCAACCCGGACTCCGGCGAACAAGGCCTGCCCACCGACCGCCTGCTGTGGTGGACCGGCGATGAAAACCTGATCACCGTCGATGGCGGCAAGAAAGCCACCGTCACCTTCAGCATGAACAACAGCGAAATGAACGCCATCCGCCTGGCCAAGCTGACGGACGAGAACACCGACGCCAACTTCCTCGAGTACTCGCTCTACGGCCTGCCGCTGCAAACCCAGCAAACCTTCATGATCATGGTGATGATCCCGATCGGCGTGCTGGTGATCCTGATCCTGCGCAACCTGATCGGCCTGCAAACCCTCGGGACCTTTACCCCGGTGCTGATCGCCCTGGCCTTCCGTGAAACCCAATTGGGCTTCGGCATCATCCTGTTCACGGTGATCACCACGCTGGGCCTGTCGCTGCGTTCGTACCTGGAGCACCTCAAGCTGCAGATGCTGCCAAGGCTCTCGGTGGTGCTGACGTTCGTGGTAGTGCTGATCGCCGCCATCAGCCTGTTCAGCCACAAGCTGGGCCTGGAGCGCGGCTTGTCGGTGGCGCTGTTCCCGATGGTGATCCTGACCATGACCATCGAACGCCTGTCCATCACCTGGGAAGAACGCGGCGCCGGCCACGCGATGAAAGTCGCCATCGGCACCTTGTTCGCCGCGTCCCTGGCGCACCTGATCATGAGCGTGCCGGAACTGGTGTACTTCGTGTTCACCTTCCCGGCGATCCTGCTGATCCTGGTGGGCTTCATGCTGGCCATGGGACGTTATCGCGGCTACCGCCTGACCGAGTTGGTCCGGTTCAAGGCCTTCCTCAAGGCAGACTCCTGATGTTCGGCTTCTGGAAGACCTGGAAGGCCCTGGAAGCGCGGGGCATCATGGGCATCAATCGGCGTAACGCCGACTACGTGCTCAAGTACAACAAGCGCAGCCTGTACCCCATCGTCGATGACAAGATCATCACCAAGGAACGGGCGATTGCCGCCGGCATCCATGTGCCGGAGCTGTACGGGGTGATCTCCACCGAGAAAGAAATCGACAAGCTCGACGACATCATCGGCGGGCGCACCGACTTCGTGATCAAGCCGGCCCAGGGCGCGGGCGGCGACGGCATCATCGTCATCGCCGACCGCTTCGAAGGCCGCTACCGCACGGTGTCCGGCAAGATCATCAGCCATGAAGAAATCGAGCACCACGTTTCCAGCATCCTCACGGGCCTGTATTCCCTGGGTGGACACCGTGACCGGGCGCTGATCGAGTACCGCGTGACGCCGGACCAGATCTTCAAGAGCATCAGCTACGAGGGCGTGCCGGACATCCGCATCATCGTGCTGATGGGCTATCCGGTGATGGCCATGCTGCGGCTGCCAACCCGTCAGTCCGGTGGTAAGGCCAACCTGCACCAGGGCGCCATCGGCGTGGGCGTCGACCTCGCCACGGGCCTGACCCTGCGCGGCACCTGGCTGAACAACATCATCACCAAACACCCCGACACCACCAACGCGGTGGACGGCGTGCAATTGCCCTACTGGGACGGTTTCATGAAACTGGCCGCCGGTTGCTATGAACTGTGCGGGCTGGGCTACATCGGCGTCGACATGGTGCTGGACCAGGAGAAAGGGCCGTTGATCCTGGAACTGAATGCCCGACCGGGCCTGAACATCCAGATCGCCAACGACTGCGGCCTGACCCTGCGCACCCACGCGGTGGAAGCCCGCCTGGAAGAACTCAAGGAACGGGGCGTTATCGAAACCGCGGAAGAACGCGTGGCGTTTGCCCAGGAGTTGTTTGGGCATATTCCGCCGGTTGAAGGGTGATCTCTCTAAACCTGCACACTGCAAATTGTTTGGACCGGGGACATTGTGGACTTGTGGCGAGGGGATTTATCCCCGCTGGGTTGCGAAGCGACCCCAAACAGGCAGATGCAACCAACCTGATGTACCGGGGTGGCAGATTTTAGGGTTGCTACGCAACCCAGCGGGGATAAATCCCCTCGCCACAGAATGTTCTCATCACAAATGTTTCCCCCCAGTCATCTTCGACAGCCCCAGACGTGCTCATCTCCGACATCCCCCTAGGAGCAAATCCTACAGGGGATTACAATCGCTCCCCCGCCTGAATGGCTGACCCGCCCCGCCCATGCCAACCTGCTCCGTACACCCGCTGCCCTACCGTACCAATCCCGCCGAGTATTTCGCGGCGATCCGTCATGCCCCGGGCAGCGTGCTGCTTGACAGTGGCCGGCCGAGTGCCGAGCGTGGGCGTTACGATCTGCTCAGCGCCTGGCCGCTGGCACAATTGGCGGTGTTGCCGAACGAGAGCGGCAGCGATTTCCTGCAACGCCTGCGCATCCAGCTGACGCAACTGGGCGATGCGGCGCTGCCGGCCACGGTACAGTTGCCCTTCGCCGGCGGCCTGATCGGCTACTTGAGCTACGACTTCGGCCGACACCTCGAAACCCTGCCGTCCCACGCCCAGGACGACCTGCAACTGCCCGACGCGCGTTTTGGCGTGTACGACTGGGCTTTGATCAGCGATCACCAGGCGGGCACCAGCCAACTGGTGTTCCATCCCCATTGTGGCGAAGGCGAACGCCAGCGCCTGATCGCGTTGTTCAGCCAACCGACCACCGCAACCGCTCCCTCGTTCAGCCTTGAAGGCCCGATGACGCCGGACCTCAGTGCCGAAGCCTACCGACAGGCGTTCGAACGTATCCAGGCATACATCCAGGCCGGCGACTGCTATCAGGTCAACTTTGCCCAACGCTTCCGCGCGCCCTGCCAGGGTGATGCCTGGGCCGCTTACCAGGCGTTGCGGGCGGCTTGCCCGACGCCGTTTTCCGGCTTCCAGACCCTGCCGGAGGGCGGCGCGGTGCTGAGCCTGTCCCCGGAGCGCTTCGTCAAAGTCAGCGAAGGCCAGGTGGAAACCCGGCCGATCAAAGGCACCCGCCCCCGCGGCACAACGCCCGAGGAAGATGCGGCCCACGCCGCCGAGCTGCTGGCCAGCCCCAAGGACCGGGCGGAAAACCTGATGATCGTCGACCTGCTGCGCAACGACCTGGGCCGCACCTGCCGTATCGGCTCGGTGCGGGTGCCAGAGTTGTTCAGCCTGGAAAGCTACCCGAACGTGCATCACCTGGTCAGCAGCGTGACCGGCGCACTGGCCGACGACAAGGACGCCCTGGACCTGATCGCCGGCAGCTTCCCCGGCGGTTCGATCACCGGCGCGCCGAAAATCCGCGCCATGCAAATCATCGACGAACTCGAGCCGACCCGGCGCGGGCTGTATTGCGGCTCATTGCTGTACCTGGACGTGCGCGGGGAAATGGACAGCTCCATCGCCATCCGCAGTTTGCTGGTCAAGGATGGGCAGGTGTGCTGCTGGGGCGGCGGCGGGATTGTCGCGGATTCGGACTGGGAGGCCGAGTATCAGGAGTCGATTACCAAGGTTCGGGTGTTGCTGGAAACCTTGCAGAACCTCCGAACAACTCCTAGGCCTCACTGATCGTTCCCACGCTCCGCGTGGGAATGCATTTAGTGACGCTCTGCGTCACAAGCGGACGCAGAGCGTCCAAGGGGCGGCATTCCCACGCGGAGCGTGGGAACGATCAACCCGCTCTGGTTTACAGGCTGAGATCGCGGTTCGAAGCCTTGAGGAATTCCTGCTTCAACTCGGCAAACGTGTGCACCGCCGGGAATTGCGGGAATTCACGGATCACGTTCTCCGGCGCATGGAACAGAATCCCGGCGTCGGCTTCGCCCAGCATTGTGGTGTCGTTATAAGAATCGCCCGCCGCAATCACTCGGTAGTACAGGCTCTTGAAAGCCAGAACCGACTGGCGCTTGGGATCTTTCTGACGCAACTGGTACCCCGTCACCCGCCCGCTGTCATCGGTAATCAAGCGATGGCAGAGTAAAGTCGGGAAGCCCAGCTGGCGCATCAACGGTTGGGAAAATTCGTAGAACGTGTCGGAAAGAATCACCACCTGGAAGCGCTCGCGCAGCCAGTCGACGAATTCGATGGCGCCGTCCAGCGGCTGGAGGGTGGCGATGACTTCCTGGATGTCGGAGAGCTTGAGGCCATGCTCATCAAGGATGCGCAACCGTTGCTTCATCAACACGTCGTAGTCGGGAATGTCCCGAGTGGTTGCCCTGAGGGATTCAATCCCGGTTTTTTCGGCGAAGGCGATCCAGATCTCCGGGACGAGCACACCTTCCAGGTCGAGACAGGCAATTTCCACAAGACACTCCCATTTTTTCTGATGTTTATCGGTTGAGCGGACAAAAGGCCTGCCGACTCTAGCCATTCGCCAGTGCCCGCGCAACGCACAGGAGCGCGCCAGCCCCGACAGCTTTTGTTACCATCAGCCCCATATAGAGCGCCCAGCGCCACCGACCTGTAGGAAACCGCCCTGATGAGCCCATCGTTCGACGTCGTGGAACTCGCCACGACCTATGCCAACAAGTCCCCCCAGGACATCCTCAAGCTGGCCTTCGCCGAGTTCGGCGACGACCTGTGGATATCGTTCAGTGGTGCCGAAGACGTGGTGCTGGTGGACATGGCCTGGAAACTGAACAAGAACGTCAAGGTGTTCAGCCTCGACACCGGTCGCCTGCACCCGGAGACCTATCGCTTCATCGATCAGGTGCGCGAGCACTACAAGATCGACATTGAACTGGTCTCGCCGGACTACACGAAACTTGAACCCTTCGTGAAGGAAAAAGGCCTGTTCAGCTTCTATAAGGACGGTCACGGCGAGTGCTGCGGCATCCGCAAGATCGAGCCCCTGCGACGCAAACTGACCGATGTCCGCGCCTGGGCCACCGGCCAGCGCCGTGACCAGAGCCCCGGCACCCGCAGCCAGGTGGCGGTGTTGGAAATCGACACGGCGTTTTCCACCCCGGAGCGCACCCTGTACAAGTTCAACCCCCTGTCGCAGATGACCAGCGAAGAAGTCTGGGGCTACATCCGCATGCTCGAGCTGCCTTACAACAGCCTGCATGAACGCGGCTTCATCAGCATCGGCTGCGAACCCTGCACCCGCCCGGTGCTGCCAAACCAGCACGAGCGCGAAGGCCGCTGGTGGTGGGAAGAAGCCACGCAGAAAGAATGCGGGCTGCACGCCGGGAATATCATTGCCAAATCCAAGACCGTCTAAGCGGTCGTCGTCCTCTGTACACAAAAATGTCACCACAAGTGGCATTTTTGTGTGCACCTATGTCGTCACTGCCCCGAAAAGTTACACCCAATTCCCCGCTCCACCTGGCTTCCTTCCTCCACTGGCGTTCGCCAAAAAATAAATACCTGTTTAAACGGTCAGCTTTAAATCTCCATATTTCAGCTAGTTACTCAAAGACCATAACGAAACGAAATTAGCGTCACCTTGGATAGATCCGTAAGTGGCATAAATCTGGCTTGAGTCGACAAGTGTTTTGTATACAACATTCATAAAACATACACACACTTTAGATCCGCAAGCCTGAAGCGCCCTATCCCGTACAGGCTGCAGATGCCCCGTAACCAATGATGCTCGCCCGCCGCGACGAAGATTTGTCGAGCCCCGCGCTCATGCACAGTCATCGCAGCGCCGAGAATCAGGAGCCTGCCGGAATGCGTACAAGTCTCTCCAATAACATCGCGCTGGATCTGCCCTCCTCCACCACTGCCCTCGATGACAAGGCCGCAGCCTCCCTGGCCCTGAGCCCGCGGCTGCACAACGAGGACCTGGCGCCGACCAAGGCCGAAGGTCGCCGCTGGGGCCGCTACAGCATCTTCGCCCTGTGGACCAACGACGTGCACAACATCGCCAATTACTCCTTCGCCATCGGCCTCTATGCCTTGGGGCTGGGTGGTTGGCAGATCTTGCTGTCCCTGGGGATAGGCGCGGCATTGGTGTATGGCTTCATGAACCTGTCCGGCTACATGGGCCAGAAAACCGGGGTGCCGTTCCCGGTGATCAGCCGGATCAGCTTCGGGATCCACGGCGCGCAGATTCCTGCGTTGATCAGGGCGGTCATTGCGATTGCCTGGTTCGGGATCCAGACCTACCTGGCGTCGGTGGTGTTCCGCGTGTTGCTGGTGGCGATCCACCCGGGCTTCGCCGACTACGATCGCGACTCGATCCTGGGCCTGTCGAGCCTGGGCTGGGTGTGTTTCGTGGCGATCTGGTTCGTGCAACTGGTGATCCTGGCCTACGGCATGGAGACGGTGCGCCGTTATGAAGGTTTCGCCGGTCCGGTGATCCTCGTGACCGTCGCGGCCCTGGCCGGTTGGATGTATACCCAGGCCGGCGCCACCATTGCCTGGTCGATCCGCGAGCCGCTGACCGGTGGCGAAATGTGGCGCAATATCTTTGCCGGCGGCGCGCTGTGGCTGTCGATCTACGGCACCTTGATCCTCAACTTCTGCGACTTCGCCCGCTCCTCGCCGTGCCGCCGAACCATCATCGTCGGCAATTTCTGGGGCCTGCCGGTGAACATCCTGGTGTTTGCCGGGATCACCATCCTGCTCTGCGGTGCGCAGTTCCAAATCAACGGGCAAATCATCGAAAGCCCGACCCAGGTCGTCGCCTCGATCCCCAACACGTTCCTTCTGGTGCTGGGCTGCCTGGCCTTCCTGATCGTCACCGTGGCGGTGAACATCATGGCCAACTTCGTCGCCCCGGCGTTCGTGCTCAGCAACCTGGCACCCAAATACCTGACCTTCCGCCGCGCCGGGCTGATCAGCGCCGCCATTGCCGTGCTGATCCTGCCGTGGAACCTGTACAACAGCCCGCTGGTGATCGTGTATTTCCTGTCCGGCCTCGGCGCCCTGCTCGGGCCGCTGTACGGGGTGATCATGGTCGACTACTGGCTGCTGCGAAAAGGCCGCATCAACGTGCCGCAACTGTACAGCGAGGACCCAAACGGTGCGTATTTCTACAGCAAGGGCGTCAACCTGCGTGCGGTGGCGGCGTTCATTCCGGCCGCGCTGATCGCGATCATCCTGGCCCTGGTGCCCGGTTTTGAAGCCGTTTCACCGTTTTCCTGGCTGATTGGCGCTTCGATTGCAGGGCTGCTGTACCTGATCATCGCCAAGCGCGAACCGTATTACGAGGACGTCAGCGGCGAATCCATCGCTGTGGATAACGTTCATCATTGATCCCTCAAACGGCCCGGCCGGTACGGGCCGCCTACTTTCATGCATCAAGGAGGACAGCTCATGCGAATTCTCGTGGTCAACGTCAACACCACCGAATCCATCACCCAGGCCATCGCCCGCCAGGCCCAGGCCGTGGCTGCGCCGGGCACCGAGATCGTCGGGCTCACGCCGCATTTCGGTGCCGATTCCATCGAGGGCAACTTTGAAAGCTACCTGGCGGCCATTGCGGTGATGGACCGGGTGATGTCCTACGACCAGCCGTTCGACGCAGTGATCCAGGCCGGCTACGGCGAGCATGGCCGCGAAGGTCTGCAAGAACTGCTGAACGTGCCAGTGGTGGATATCACCGATGCCGGCGCCAGCACCGCCATGTTCCTCGGCCACGCTTATTCGGTGGTCACCACCCTGGACCGCACCGTGCCGCTGATCGAAGACCGGCTCAAGCTGTCCGGCCTGTTTGACCGCTGCGCCTCGGTACGGGCCAGCGGCCTGGCGGTACTGGAACTGGAGCAAGACCCACAGCGGGCGGTCGAGGCCATCGTGCGCCAGGCCGAACTGGCGGTCAGCCAGGACAAGGCCGAAGTGATTTGCCTGGGCTGCGGCGGCATGGCCGGGCTTGATGAGCAGATCCGCCAGCGCACCGGGGTGCCGGTGGTCGATGGCGTGACGGCGGCGGTGACCATTGCCGAGTCGCTGGTGCGGCTGGGGTTGTCGACCTCGAAAGTACGCACCTACGCCACGCCTCGGCCCAAGACCATCATTGGCTGGCCGGGGCGGTTTGGGCGGTGAGTTCACAGGCTTGGACCGAGGTGCCTTGAATCGCGAGCACGCTCGCTCCCACAGGGTTTATGGTGTTCACGAAACTGCTGATCAGCCCCTCCAACTGTGGGAGCGAGCTTGCTCGCGATTGAGGCCAACGCGGTCCAGAGCCAAACTCAAACCGCACTGAACCGCCGCGCCAACCCCTGCTCGGCAAACTGCTCGATGATGAAATCCACGAACACCCGTGTCTTGCCCGGCAGCAACTTATGCTCGGCGTAGTAAATGGAGATATTGCCGTCATCGACGTACCAGTCCGGCAGCACCCGTTGCAGCGCGCCGGACTCCAGATAGGGCACGGCCACCGGCATGCTCACCAGCCCGATGCCCAGCCCTTGGGCCGCGGCCGCGCAGTCGGCTTCCGAATCGCTCATGGTCATGCGGGTCTTGAGCATGAGCGGGCTGTGTTGCTGGGTTCGGCTGGTCAGTTGCCAGGAACGCACGCGGCCGGTTTGTGGCGAGCGAATCAGGATGCCCTGGTGCTGCGCCAGATCTTCCGGCTCCACCAATGCAGCGTGGGTGTTCAGGTAGTCCGTGGATGCAACCAGCACCCGATGGGCCACCGTCAACTTGCGCGCCACCACGCCCTGGGGCAGCTCGAAACCACCGCCGATGGCAGCATCGAACCCCTGGCCGATCAGGTCTACCTGGCGGTTATCGAAATGCCAATCGGGGTTGATCGCCGGGTAACGTCGCAGAAATTCCCCCAGCAGCGGCACGACATACAATCGACCGAACGCCGTGCCCATGCTCACCTTCAGCGTTCCCGCCGGTTGCCCACCGGCGCTGGCCAGGTTGGCGACGGCGTTCTGGATGGTGTTGAAACTGCTGCCGACTTCCCTCAGAAACAACTGGCCGGCTTCGGTCAGCCTCAGGCTGCGGGTGCTGCGCTGGAACAGGCGCACTCCCATTCGCGCCTCCAGCTTGGCGACGCTTTTACCCACCGCCGCCGGGGTCACGCTCAAACGTCGCGCCGCTTCGGCAAAGCTGCCGACTTCGGCGCTGCGCACAAAGCATTCGATACTGTTGAAGGTCTCCATGAGCCCCACTCTAAACTTTTGGTTTAGACAGACTATAGCAATGACGGTCTACACAGCCCATGACCTCTTCTTGATACTCGCTCCATCACCGCGGCACTTCGCCCCGGCACTTTTTGGAGAACATCATGAGTACCCAAGCACTGAACGGTAAAGTCGCCTTGATCCAGGGCGGTTCTCGCGGCATCGGCGCCGCCATCGTCAAACGCCTTGCCGCAGAAGGCGCCGCCGTGGCCTTCACCTACGTCAGCTCTGGCGCAAAATCAGAAGAATTGCAGAACAGCATCACCGCAGCGGGCGGCAAGGCCTTGGCAATCAAGGCGGACAGCGCCGACGCCGACGCCGTTCGTAACGCCGTCGCCGCCACCGTCGAAGCTTTTGGACGGCTGGACATCCTGGTCAATAACGCAGGCGTGCTGGCCATGGGGCCGCTGGATGAATTCAAACTCGAAGATTTCGACCAGACCCTGGCCGTCAACGTGCGCAGCGTGTTCGTCGCCACCCAGGCGGCAGCGCGGCACATGGGCGAAGGTGGACGGGTCATCAACATCGGCAGCACCAACGCCGACCGCATGCCCTTCGTCGGCGGCGCGACCTACGCCATGAGCAAATCCGCGCTGGTGGGCCTGACCAAAGGCCTGGCCCGCGACCTCGGCCCGCGCGGCATCACCGTCAACAACGTGCAGCCCGGCCCGGTGGACACCGACATGAACCCGGCCGACAGCGACTTCGCCTCCAGCCTGTTGTCGCTGATGGCCGTCGGGCGCTACGGCAACGTCGATGAAATCGCCAGCTTCGTCGCCTACCTGGCAGGGCCGGAAGCCGGTTACATCACCGGCGCCAGCCTGACCATCGACGGTGGTTTTGGCGCCTGATCCGAGCCAATCATTGTGGCGAGGGAGCTTGCTCCCGCGGGGCTGCGCAGCAGCCCTTCGCTGTCAGGCCCACTCCAGCTCCGGCAGACCGCAAAGGCTCGGCTGGAACATTTTCAAGGAGCGGATGATCCCGTCGGCATGGGCGTATTTTTCGTCCGCCATGGCCGAATCCGGAATGGCAATGGCGGTCATGCCGGCGGCTTTCGCGGCTGTCACGCCGAACGGCGAATCTTCGAACACCAGGCAGTCGCGGGGCTCGACACCCAGGCGCCGGGCGGCGGTGAGGAAGATATCCGGTGCCGGTTTCGCCGCACCGACCTCCGGGTCGTCCGCCGTCACAATGCAATCGAACAGCGCGAACCAGTCCCGGTGCAATGTGGTTTTCAGCGCGAATGTAGGGCTCGACGAACTGGTGCCCACCGCAATGGGAATGTTGTGAGCCTTGAGATGCCGCACCAGTTCCTCGGCGCCGGGCATGCCCAGGGCGTGAGGAAAACGCTCGCGCATCAAGGGCTCGCGGATGACCAGGAATTCCTGGGGGGTGATCGGCAACTCCAGGGCCTGGACGACATAATTGGCCAGGTCCGTGGCCCCGCGCCCGATGATGTTTTGCTTGACGCTCCAATCGAACGTGCGCCCGTAGCGCTCGGCGATGATGGAGGTGACCTCGGTGTAGATCCCCTCGGTGTCCAGCAACAGCCCATCCATGTCGAAAATCACAGCCTTGATCGGGCCAAACTCTTTCAGCGGTGCATTCATCGCATCTGATCCGTTATCAACACAACATTCCAGGGATGGCTCAGGTGCGGCCAGGGCAGCGTGTTCGCCTTAAAGGATTCAGCAGGATAACGAAGGGGGCTTGGAACCGGCAATGGGAAATCGAGTGGCTTACGGCTCGGTTGTGCACTGTAGGAGCTGCCGAAGGCTGCGATCTTTTGATCTTTCGCTTTCTTTCGCTTGAGATTTAAGTGTCTGGGGAAAGATCGCAGCCTCGTTGCACTCGACAGCTCCTACACAGCTCCTACACGGCTCCTACGCAGCGCCTATGGGACCCAGCGGGAGCGAGTTTTCTCCAACACGGAGGTGGATCGGTGTCGGATGATGACGGGACGGCTACTGGCTTGAGCTGCCGGAGCCGCCCGAGCCCGAACCACTGCCGCCCGAGCTGCCACCGCTGTCACTGGTACCGGTTCCGCCGTTGGTCCCACCGCCCGCGTCGGCACCGCCCATCGTGCTGCCGCCACTCATCGAACCGCTGCCCGTGCCGGGGCTGGTGCTGCCGCTGGCATCACCGCCATTGCCGCCGCCAATAGAACCCGGAGGCAAGGCGTTCCCGCTGGCACCGGACTTGGAGCCGGCTTCCATTTCCGAGGAAGGTGGCATTCCGCCCTTGTCCACGGGGGGCGTGCCGCTCGAAGATTGTGCGAAAGCGGCCAATGAACTGACGGAAAGAATTCCGGCGAGTGTCAGCGCTGTCATGTTGGATTTCATCATGGTGAGTCTCCTTTTCAAGATACTTACCTGATGTCTGGCACCCGTGGCGGGGCGATGGTGCCACTGAATCGACAAGCGGGCCCGTCGATCAGCTCGGCGTGCCAGAGGCGTCGTCACCGGCGATGTCCGGATCATCCGGAGTCGCTTCAACATCTTCGTCGTCGCTGGGCACCTGCTCGACACCCACCTCATCATCGGGCGGGAGCTGGTCGCGGCTCAACGGATTGGTGGGCGATGGCAGCGGATATTCCGGGGTTTCTTCGTCATCGGGAACGGGGGAATCGGCAGTCATAGAGTCTCCTGACAGGTGCACGCACCTGTCCTGCAGCCTAGGGAACGCGGGCGATCAGTTTGAGCGCCTTCACTCGTAGGATTCGTCCTCGAGTTCAGCGTCTTCATCGTCGAGCAAGGGCACCTGGGCGTCATCCATCAGGGAACCGGGGTCTTCATTGCCCGGGTCGTTGGGGCCCGGATCGTTGATGAAGGGCACGCCCGTCGGGCCTTTTTCTTCCTTGCCTTCGGTTTCCGGCGTCATGGCACACCTCTCGCGATTGCTGATGGTTGTATGAATTTGAGGTGGGGGGGCGGTAATCGTTCCTGAGAAATGTTCAGGGACCTGTTCACGGGAATGGCAGGTCAATAAAAAACCCGGCACAGAGACCGGGTCTTTTCATGCAAGCATCCGCTTAACGATGATTTCTCTTGTGCTTATGCTTGTACTTCTTGCCGCCGGAGTGACCGTCGTTGTCATTGGACAGGTTGCTGCCCAACGCGCCACCCGCTGCGCCGCCAACGCCAGCACCGATGGTGGAGCCGGTGGAGCCGCCCAGACGGTTACCGACGATCGAACCACCGGCCGACCCCAGGCCACCGCCGATGGCGGCTTCCGTGCGGCTGCCCTTGCGCGCGCCCACGGCACTGCCGGCTGCGCCGCCGACACCCGCGCCGATCGCGGCGCCTGTGCTGCCGCCCATCTGCTGGCCGACCACGTTGCCCAACACACCGCCCAGACCGCCGCCGACTGCAGCGGTACCGTCACCGGCAGCCATCGCGCCCTGGGCAACCACCAGCCCCAGTACCAAGGTGGACAAAGTCAAACGCATGATAGAAACCTCAAGAATGCCGCATCGGGGAGAAATGGCCAGTGCGCGCGGGCGCGAGTGTACGCCAAACGCGTCAGCCATGACGGTTGGACAACGAAACGGCGGATTATTTTATGACAGGCAAAAAAAAGCCCGCTGGGGAAACGGGCAGGTACTGCTTTCTAACGGATGAGCTGAGAGTACGTACCTGCTTGTGAAAGAAACGTGAAAGAAACCGCCGGTTGAGAAAATATGAAAAATATTTACGCAAAGACCGGAATGCTCCCCGTAGGAGCTGCCAAAGGCTGCGATCTTTTATCTTTCGCTTTGGATTCAATCGACAGGGGAAAGATCGCAGCCTCGTTGCACTCGACAGCTCCTACGCAGCCCGGTGGAAACCTGTCACTTCTTGACCGGGACCCTGGGCAAGAACTTGGCCTTCTCACCTCGCTGCACTTTAGCCACCTTCGTCCTGATGGACTTGATCGGCTCGTCGCCAAAGTCCGCATGGTAGGTCGACTGGCCACACTGCAATCCTTCATTGATCGGATACGCGGCTCCGTGCTCCTCGCTGTACGATGCTCCCATTGCCTTTCCCCTTTTCATTGAGGTCCATACCGGCAACAACCGGTTGCCTGACAATATCGACCTTCACGACAATGAGACTAGTCGGTCAGCAACAGACTGTTGATTCGACAAAGCCCTTCGCCGACGAGTGGAACTCACTGTTTCAAAAAGGAAACACTCATTCAGCGCCCAGTATCGTCCGGTTCAAAACCCGGGAAACCTGGTCGGCTGAATAGGGTTTGGACAAGAACTCAAAGCCTTCATGACCACTGTGGGCCAACTCTTCGCTGTAGCCGGAAGTGAGCACCACCGGCAGATCCGGGCGACGCTGGCGCAGTTCCCGGGCCAAGGCGATACCGCCGATGCCCGGCATCACCACATCAGAAAATACCGCGTCGAATGCCATCGCATCCGGCCCGACCATTTCCAGCGCCTCTTCGGCGTTGGTCGCCCAGGCGGTTTCGTAGCCCAGGTCCTGGAGGATCTGGTTGGCGAAACGCCCCACCTCCAAGTTGTCTTCCACGATCAACACCCGGCGCTTGCCCTTTTCCAGCACCAGGTGCGTGACCTCTTCCTTGACCGGCTCGTGGTTTTGCTCGGGCGCCACTTCCGGAAGGTACAACGTGAACACCGTGCCCTCGCCCACCACGGTCGAAACATCGACGTTGCCACCGGACTGTTTGGCAAAACCGAACACCTGGGACAAGCCCAGCCCCGTGCCCTTGCCCACTTCCTTGGTGGTGAAGAAGGGTTCGAAGATATGCTCGAGCACTTGCGAATCAATACCGGTACCGGTGTCAGCCAAGGCAATGGCGGCAAAGGATTGCCCGGCCCCGGCATGACCACGGATCGGCGGCATGCCACTGCCGCAACTGAGCCGAAGCCACAGCGTGCCCTGGCCGTTCATGGCATCCCGGGCATTGAGGGCCATGTTGATCAACGCCGTCTCGAACTGGCTCAGGTCCGCGCGGATGTAACAGGGCCGATCGCACAATTCGACGTTGACCTGGATCCGCGCCCCGGTGACGGTTTGCAGCATGTCCCCCAGGCTCTGCACTTGCTTGCCCACATCGATGACCTCTGGCTTCAACGGCTGGCGCCGGGCAAACGCGAGCAACTGGCTGGTCAACTTGGAGGCGCGCTCCACGGTTTCGGACACCGCCGTCATATAGCGTTGCCGGCGCTCTTCGGACAAGTCGGGCATGCGCAGGAAGTCCACTGAAGAACGGATGATCGTCAGCAGGTTGTTGAAATCATGGGCCACGCCGCCGGTGAGCTGGCCGATGGCTTCGAGTTTTTGCGACTGGCGCAGCGCCGCTTCGGTCTGTTTCAAACGCGTGGTGCGTTCCTCGACCCGTTCTTCCAGCGTCGCGTTCAATTCGGCCAGGGCCGCCAAACCTTCGCGCACGGCAGCGTCGGCACGGGCACGCTCGATGTGGGCCCAGGAGCGCTCGGTGACTTCCATCAGCAGCGCCAGATCGTTGGATGACCAGACCCGCGGCGTTTTGTCGTGAATGGCCATCAGCGCGGTCAAGCGCCCGCCCTTGATCAACGGCACGCAAATGGTGGCCGCGATACCAATGGCCTGGAACGTTGCCGCTTCCTCCGGCGCCAGTTCCTTGAGGTTGTCGTTGATCACCAGCGGCTTGCCGGCCCGCAGGTTGGCGACGGCCAGCCGACCAAAATCAGCCAGCCGATAATGCCCGAGAATATGAGGCGACCCCGCCCTGGCCCAATCGCCGCGAATGGTGAAGCCGTCCTCGTCCTCATCCATGTCCGCATAGGCACAATTGGACAGGTTCAAGTGCGCCGCCAGAATCCGCGTGGTGGTCGCCATGATGGCCTGCGGGTCGGTGGCGTTGGCCACGGCATTGCCGATAGCATCCAGCACCGCCAGCCGTTGGGTCATGAACACCGTGGACGTGGTCTCGGTGACCGTATCCAACATGCCCACCACCGTGCCGAACTGGTCACGGATGGGGCTGTAACAGAACGTGAAGTAAGCCTGCTCAGGACCGCCGCCGCGCTCGATGACCAGGGGGAAGTTCTCTATATAAGTGGCTTGCCCATCGAAGGCCGCGCGCACGATCGGCCCGATATCGTTCCAGACCTCCCGCCACACCTCATCGAACCGCCGCCCCAGCGCCTCGGGCTTGCTGCCGAGGATCGGCAGGAACGCATCGTTGTACAACGTGATCAGGTCCGGCCCCCAGACGATAGCCTGGGGAAAATGCGAGGCGAGGCTCAGCGCCACCGTGGTCTTCAACACATCAGGCCACTGCGAAGGCGGCCCAAGCGGCGTGTCCCCCCAAGGATGGCGCCGAACCCGTTCAGCCATTTCTCCAGAGCTCTGAAGCCAATCTGTCATTGCGTTCGATCCTTCTGAGACGCCAATACCAACGAGGGGGGAAACGCTTGTGACCCCAGGCAGGGCCGTATTATCCCGCGACGGGTGGGAATGCGCGATTGGATTGTGGGAGGCGTCGGGGGGCAAATGGGGGGTGAAGGGCGGAAATCGGGGGTTAGGCTACAGAAATGTCTTACAAATCGCTGGGAATGGGCTTGATGTAGGGAAGGAGACTGCCAAGTTGTAAGACGTACAGCTCGGATGCTTACGACGATGGCAACGTCCTACATATGATTGGGAAACCCCTTCGCTATCAATCCCTTGCGTATTTTTTGCGGTGACGTCTATAGTTTTGGCGTCGCCCAAATGGTGGCCGGGTTTGGCGACCCGCAGTGGGCAAAACTATCCAGTGGAGCTTACTTATGAATCAATACATAAGCCTTACCAGCAACGCCGACGACCAACCCCTCTACGTCGATACCACCGCCCCGCTACACATCCTGCTCGACTCAGCCGCTTACCGAATCCGTGCCGCCACCCAATTCCTGGAGAACCTGGCGATGCGCGATGAACTGACCATCGATCCCGCAACCTTGCAAGATCTGGCGCAGCTTTGCTGCATCCCGCTGCGTGACGGGTGTGACGTGATGGATGTGATTGCACGACGATTGGATGCGGCACCGGCAGGCTCCCCGCTATAAGCCTGCCCGCCGACAACCTGTGGCGAGGGAGCTTGCTCCCGCTGGGCTGCGCAGCGGCCCCTTTTATGAGCGCTGCGCACTCAAGCGGGAGCAAGCGCCCTCGCCACAGGTGCATCGTCGACCTGAACTACTCGACCATCCCGTTATAAACAACAGTCGCAGCGCCCTCCTTCTTGACCATGAGCTTGTTCCCTTCCGCCATGGCCTCGACCAACTCAGAACACCCCTCCACTTCACGCTTGCCATCAACGCGCTCGGCCTGGGTGTCGAAACTGAATACATAAGTGGACGCAGGGCAAGCATTGCCGCCCTCGCCCGTGGAAACCACCAGCACATACTTGCTCGGGCCAAACGTGTAAGCCTTTTCAATCGTCACATAACCGGTGTACTCGGCCTGCTCGACAACGGATTCCATGACGTTCATCACACCCGCTCGCGATTGATAATTCAGCGCAGTTGCCATCGCTTCAGTCTGAGTCGTGAAAGGTCCGGCACGCTCGGTATTGACGGGCAGCGGTTGATAGGCAACGCCCGGCGGCGCGGGAGGTGCGGCTTGAGTCTTGGCGGTGGTTTTTGCAACAGGGCTTCGCTGGAGTTGAGGGCTGTCGCATTGGCCGTTTTTGCAGATGAAATCGCCTTGGCAATCGATGTCTTCCGAGCACGAGTTCGTTTCTTCGAAGGTGCTCTGATCGGCCTTGGCGTAACCGACGACGGCCAGTGTCAGGAGGGTGCAGGCGAGCAAACGCTTCATCGGTGAAGTCCTTTTCTTGGATGGTGGCTGGATGATAATTGCAAAACATTCCGGGATTGTCTCTGTCGCCTTCGTTTTCCAGTGTCCGGTGGCCCCACTTTGGTTTACAGGCTAGCCTTCCAAATGCCCGCACAAGGATGAACCATGGCTGAGCGCACACAACTCCACCAAGACGGCTACGCCCTGCTCCGTCGAGCGATCCCGAACGAGTGGCTGGCTGACTTGCGTAGCGTGTTCGACGCAGGCGTGCGACCGTCGGATCAATGGCCAGTGCCCCGTGGCATGGACTGGCGCTATTCGATGCTGGACGATGATTCGAGGATTCAAGCCGTGTGTCGTCTACCCCAGCTACTGGCGGTGGCAGGTGAGTTGATCGGCGAGCAATTCTTCCTCTCCCAAGTGGAAGGCCGCGAGCCCCTTGCCGGTGGCGGCCAGCAACCACTGCACCGCGATCTGTCGGCCCAACGACCAGGCGACATCGCCATCGCCCTGGCATTCTTCGACGATTACGGCCCCGAGAACGGCGCGACACGGATCGTCCCCGGCAGCCATCGCCCCGAGCCGGATGCGCCACCCTTCGACTTCAATGACGAGTCACGCGCTGTACAGCTTTCAGGCAGTGCCGGTGACATCCTGGTGTTCGATGTGGACCTGGTGCACGCGGGCAGCCTGAACGCGATTGGCGCACGCCGTCGCTCCATCCTGATCAGCTACTTCTCGGAATCGCTCTACGCGTCACACCTGGAAACCGTGGCGCTGCGCAATATTCGCATGGACACCCGCGATCGATTCGCCCCCTCGGCGTTTACTTTCGAGGGCTAGTTTTTTGGGTCGATGAAAGTTGTGCGCAACGGTTCGAATCTGAGCTTTAATGCCCGTGCTTTTTGAGAACCCCATTCGTCTGATCAAGGAAGAACGACATTGAAAACAGCTTTCGGCACCCTGTTGTTGGCCTGCCTGACAACGACCGCGTTGGCTGACGAAGCCCCCATCGGTTTTCAATCTTCCACCCTACCGGATCCGCACAATGGCCGCGCACTGGAGATGGTTGTCTGGTACCCGAGCGCAACCACCGCGGCCCCGCAACTGATCGCCGATAATGCGGTGTTTGTCGGCGCGTCCGCCGTGCGTAACGCGCCGCCAACTGCGGGCGAACACCCACTGGTGGTGCTCTCCCACGGCTACAGGGGTAACTGGAGCAACCAGATTTGGCTGGCCAGCGCCTTGGCCCAGAAGGGTTACATCGTCGCAGCCATCAACCACCCCGGCAGCACCACCCATGACCGCAGCCCCCAAGCAGCGGCGCAGTTATGGCAGCGACCCGTCGACCTGCGCCGAGCCATCGATGCGGTCACGACTCAACCTGAAAAATTTGGTCGGGTCGCCGATGATCGAATTGCAGCCGTGGGCCATTCACTCGGCGGCTGGACCGCCCTGGAGATCGCCGGCGCTCGCTTCGATCCAGAGCGCTTCGCCCAGGACTGCAAAGCCCATTTGCAGTTATCCAGCTGCACGGTTTACAAACAAATGAACCCCGCCAGCACCTCAGAAGCAAAGACCGAACTGGCCGCCGATTGGCGCGATAAACGTGTTACTGCGGTGGTGACATTGGACCTGGGCCTTTCGCGGGGCCTGACCGATAAAAGCCTGGCCGCACTGCCGGTCCCCGCCTTGGTGATCGCGGCCGGTGTACCGTCGCAAGAGCTTCCCGCTGAGTTGGAATCTGCCAACCTGGCCAAGCGCCTGCCCCCAGCGTCAAGCCGTTACGTCGAGATCAGCGATGCGAGCCATTTCAGCTTCATGTCGATGTGTAAGCCTGGTGCGCAGGAAATGCTTGAGGAGGAAGTGCGAGGGGATGGGATCATTTGTCGCGATGGTGATGGTGGTCGTGCTCGGGGGGTGATTCAGCAGCAGGTTGCATCGCTGATCGCAGCGTTTTTGGCGCAGTCATCGGGTTATAAAGAAGGTAGCTTGTAATCGGGTGGTACTGACTTAAAGCGGTTCGAAGAAGGCCTGGGGAGCCATTTTTGCGCCCAGACTCATCAGCGACTATTAATCCCGTCCTGTCGGAATCACCGAGCCCCTACGAGCCACGGATTGGGTTCGTCAAAGCGAGCTGGTGTCGGCATTTCTCCTGCGAAGAAGCCCTCAAAAACCATCTGGAATCTCTCGCGAAAATCATAGATCTGCTTTCTTTTTAGATTTCGGATCTTGAAGAGATCCTTGCGATCAAAGTGGCACCCGAATAACAGAAAGCTGTAGCTGAATATCTCGAACACCCTATGTGAGAGCGCTTGGCTGAAGCTTGCCTCTGTTGCGATTTGATAAAGTGCCCATTCCAGTAGCCAGTATTCGTCACGATCCCAGAGTCCTGCTTCGTGTAACCGTCCGATGAACGAGGCGTCTTCGTATGCTTCGCACCCGACGAAATTTCTGGCGATCAGAGCGTGCGCATCCATGTTAATGATTTCCATATCAGATAAGGTCGACAGCGTACCGAGTTGACATTCTCGGATAATATCCCGAAAAACTCCCGCGCCCTCCCCAACGGAGCTGTTGTCCAGCCATCCACCTTACGGAACCAGGAAATGCCTGCTTTTGAAATTTTACCGCTCGAAGCTATTGGTCCTGTGCGTCTTGGTGTAGCACGCTCTGTAGCGAGGCAAGCAATGGCCGCCATTGGGTTCCCACTCGAGCATTCCCGGAACAGCGTCGATTATTTTTGCGAGTCCTGCATGCAGGTTTCCCACGGACCAAACGATGAAGTCAGCTTCATTGGTGTCTCTGGAAACCCGAACGTCACGTTCGTCTTCAAGGGCATCGATGTCTTCAGGCACTCTGCCATCGACGTGTTTTCGCTGATGGCTGCTTCGGACAATTCCGGTTCGCATGAATTCTCAAGATATGAATACCTATTTCCTAACCAAATCCTGACGCTATGGGATGCGGATGAACAATACGACCGTCAAGGAGGAGAGAGTCGCAAGGTCTGGGGTCAGGTCGGAATCGGAAATAGCGCTTACCTAGCAGCCATTAGCGCCATCAAAACAAAAATGTGATGAGCCATCCTCTCTTCCAATGAGAAAATTTACAGGGACAGCTTCGAAACGCAGGAGAAACAATGACGGACTCGCCAGAAGAGAGCGCTCTGTTTCCGGCCAACTTCGCCATGGCTGATAGCACGGGTTTCGTCGCCTGGGCTCGCGTCTGGGCGGAGCTTGGCGTCGGATGCGCGCCCCAAGAGACGTACGAAGCACTCATTCGACGCTACGGCGAGCCGCACCGCGCTTACCACACCCTCCAGCATCTGCAGGAATGCCTTCAGGTGCGCCGATTCGTCAACGCGGCCTGCCCGGCCCCCGCCGAAGTCGACCTCGCGCTATGGTTCCATGATGCGATCTACGATCCTCTTCGCAGCGACAACGAGCTGCGCAGTGCCCAATGGTTGGATGATGTGGCACGTGATAACGGCCTGGGCGATGAAACGCGCCAAAGGCTTTACGAGCTGGTGATGGTGACGCGACACGACGCTGCTCCGGCGTCGGCAGACGAAGCGGTGCTGGTGGACACGGATCTGGCGATCCTTGGGGCAGCGTTCGAGCTGTTCGAGGAATACGACCAACAAATTCGCCGCGAGTACCAATTTGTACCGCTGCCTGCGTACCGCCAAAAGCGCCGCCAGGTCCTTGAAGGTTTTCTGGCGCGCGGGCGCATTTATACGAGTGCACCGTACTTCGACGCATTCGAGCAGCAGGCACGGGCCAATCTTGCACGCGCCATCGACCGTCTCGACTGAAGACCGGCGTCATTCGGGACATCGGGTTTCAGCCATCGGATCAGGCTTCAGATCAATCGATCCACAACCCTCGCATTCCACAACTCCCGATACCGCTCCCGCCACCCCGGACTTCCCTTATCCAGCCACTCCAACGTCGCCTCAATACTTTCAGGGCTGATGATGAAGTGATTGATATGCTCCTCGATCCGCTCTTGCGATAAATGCAACGCGTCCAAGTAACCATTGAAAGAGTCAGCCAGCACCACATACTCATCGCCCTGCTGACGGCGCCCGGTCCAGGCCGGTAAGCCCGCCACCATCGCCGCCACGTCCTGGCGCCCTTCACGCAAATCCAGCAGCAAGATACTCGCGCCGCCGTCGCGCCCGATCGGCAACAATCCCGTCGCGGGGAAGCCGGGCTGAGCCCGCAGTTGCTCCAGTTCGAAGGGGTTGGATTCATACTCTTTGTCCGGGTCCAGCCCGTACAGTGAAAAGCTGAGCAACTCCTCATCGCCATTGGCGAGCGTGGCCAGCACATCGTACTCCACGTAAGCGCCGTTGCAGGTCTTGAGGAACTGGCGATAGTCGTCCGGCAAGCGGGCACCCAGGCTGGCTTCCAGTTGCGCGATGGCAAGGTCGGTGGCGCCTTCACGGGTGTCTTCGAGGATGAGTCCACGATAGTCAGTCATTGATGTCTCGAAAGGATATTGGATGGGACGCGGTATCAATCGATCTTACAAAAAAGCAACTATTCACTGAGGTTGTTTTTTGGCCGACAGCCCTCCGGCCTCACACCACACTCGCCCGATGCAGATTGCTCATATGCCCAACGCCCGCCGCCTTCAAGCGGCTCACCAGGTCTTCCCGCGCCGCTCGTCCACCGGAACGGACATACTCCAGTTCCGCCGCGGTTATCAATACCACCGGCACCAACCTGACCGGGGACAAGGGCATATCATCCAGTTGGGTAGGGAAATCCGGCAGTGGGGCGCCTAGCAGAACGCCCGTGGAGTCGTCATCGGTCACGAAGAGTTTGGGCAGTTGATCGCTCATGTGGTGCGATTGGCTCAGCCCGGGAAGTTCAAGGGATAGCGCCCCGTGCTGGTCGAGTTGGTGGGTGATGCCACCCGCGTCGGCCACCGTTTTGGCGACGTGTTCCACCAGCTCGAATGCCCAGCTGCGTTTGAAAGGGTCGACCTCTCCCACCGGGCCATAAGCATGCTCGGGTATATCCGCGGTTTCGACGAACAACTCCATTTCGAAGCCGTTGCCCATTCCTTCCGTATCATCGAACGGATCGGACAGGCCTTCAGTGGCGAGAATGATCGTGTCGCCACGGCGCACCACGCGGTAGGCCTGGCGGGTCGAAGGCCAGTACGGGCCGCCGGAAAAGGTCGGACTGATCAGGTAGGCAAGGACATCCCGCTCGACCGTGCCGACAGCGCTCCAATGACGATCCAGGCACGCTGCGCCAGCTTCCCGGACGGCCAGATTGGCGGCTTCAGCCTCGGTCAGGTCATCAAGCTCATGGGGTTGCGGCGCAGGCTGGTCGTTTTGGGTTTCAGGGGCTTTCGATGAACCGAAGAGCTTCTTGAAGAAATTCATGGGCGTTCCTATCCGAAAATTGCAATTGATGTAGGCTCAGTCACTACGCTTGGATCGATTTCAAAAGGATGAATATGACGTTGACGGTCGAAAGTTTGGTCAGCATAGCAATGACCAATCCAATCAACGGGCAAATCACTTCGCGCTTGCCTTCACTCGGTTTGAATCAATGCATGCTCACGGCTGGCTGCCTGTTCCAAGCCGTCTGGAATCATCAGTCGCAGCGCCCACCCGCCTGGGGCGTGAAGGACTACGACGTTTTTTACTTCGACCCCGACCTGTCTTGGGAGGCCGAGAATGAAGTGATCAGCGCCGCCCAGCGTCTGTTCCAGGACCTCGACGTCAACATCGAGATCAAGAACCAGGCGCGCGTCCACCTTTGGTACGGCCAGCGGTTTGGCAAGCCGTATCCTCAGCTACAGTCGGCCAAGGATGGCATTGATCGTTACTTGATCGCGGGTACGTGTATCGGGCTGGATGTTGAAACCGGTGAGGTCTATGCGCCCTATGGCCTGGACGATGTAGAGCAAGGCGTCCTTCGCATGAATCCAAGAAATCCCCAGCCGGATTTGTTTGATGAGAAGGCGAAAAGTTATCAGGCTCGCTGGCCGTGGCTCAGCATTATGGAGAAATGAAGCAAACCGCCATAATCCTGTGGCGAGGGATCTTTAAGACTATGTATGTCACTTGCTGCCGCCTTCGCGAGCAAGCTCGCTCCCGCAGGAGATTGGCGGTGGGCACTGGTTCTGTGGAGTTCATCCTATCCACTCAGCCTTGACTCATCGTCCCCGAAAAACTCGCCTCCACCGGCCCGATGAGAAAGACCGCGCCCAGGCCATCCCATCGCACCGTCACGCTGCCGCCATCACATTCAACCTCGACGATGCTGTCTAACAAACCACGACGAATCCCGTTGACAACCGCACCGCAGGAACAGGACCCCGACCCCAGCGCAATACCCGCCCCGCGCTCCCAGATGCGCAACCGAATATGTGTGCGATCAATGATTTGGACAAAATGAACGTTGGTCTTGAGCGGGAACAGCGGGTCGATTTCGATGGCCGCTCCGATCGTCGCGATATCAACGCCAGCCAGATCATCGACAAAATAGGTGCAGTGGGGATTTCCCATGCTGCACGTGGCCGGGCTACCGGCAAGTGGCAGGATGGCGGTGTCCAGCTCTTGCGCCAAGGGAATGTCCGACCAGCCGAAAAGCGGCACGCCCATGTCGACGGAAATATCGCCGGTGGGGGTACGTTCGCAAGTAAGCAAACCACGGTTAGTGCGCAGCACCAGCGAAGTCACATTTGCTTCGCCCATGAGCAGGTCCGCCGCACCTCGTGTCGCGCTGCCGCAAACATCCAGTGCGGAGCCATCTGCGTTCCAGAACATCACCCGCGCATCGGCATCGTCGCAATCGAGCAACACCGCGAGTTGGTTGAAGCCTATGCCCCGGTTCCGATCCCCCATCCGCTGGGCCATGGCGCTCGTCACCGCACTGGCCGAATTTCGCGAATCTACAATCACGAAGTCATCGCCATTGGCATGCATCTTATGAAAGCTCAGTTGCATGCAAACGCCCTGCTGGAGATAGAAATGGAATTACCGTCAGGGTCTTTGGCGTTGGCAAAAGAGTAACCGTCTGCCCTGTGCGTCGCGCCAAACTTCAGGCCCTGGGCCAGGCACTTTGCCTTGAAACCTTCTACATCCTGGAGATCAAAAACAAGCTTTACGGTGACTTGCCCCGTTTTAACGGCCTTCCCCGCAGGGTGAACCATGAGGATCGCGCCACCGTTTGCAGGGCTCAATTCGGTGACGCGGTCATCGACTTTTCTTTCTCTGGTAAAACCGAAGTGACGCTCATAAAAAGTGCAGGTCGCTTGAACGTCCCGGACATACAGCATGATTCGATTGAGTGACGGTTGCATGGGGTCTTCCTTGATCATTGTGAGTGTTGCGCTTGCTCATATGCCTTGGTCATGACCTCCCAGGTCTTGGCATCGGCAGGAATCAGATGCTCGATACGCAATGAGCTCATGGTGATGTCGAGCGGCATGCCGAAGGTTGTGAACGTTGACATGAACGTCAGCTCCCCCTGGGGAGAGTCGACTCGTGTCAGCAACAGCGGAGGCAGTTCGTTCGCCAGCGCAGAATTGTTCAAGGCTTCCCGAGTAATCAGTGCGCAGTCCAGTTGACTCAATCCGGTCTGCTGGTGCAAGTGACGCAGTGCGCACCCGCCGAGATTGACGGCGTCGTTCGAGAAAAAGGTCGACTGGTCATCCGTTGACTCTGGTGACAGGTACTCCCGATTACCCACCTCTTTAAGCAACGCACCACAGCGTCCCCATCATGCGCATGCCTCCAGGGCACTCCAGCACTTCAAACCGCTGGATCATAACCGCAGAAAACGATTGCCGCTCAAGGCCAATCAACAAGCACCGCCTTCGGATCGCCCTGGCGCATCTGGGCCAGTTCGGCATCCGCCTTGGCTTGCGTCGCGTGGCAGAACTCGAAGGCGTTCTGGGTCTTGCCGCTCGGCCCCTTGGCCTCGGCCATGCACACCACCGCACCCGGTGCACAAACAGCGCTGTTAAGTTTGAAATCCCCCCAAACGCCAGGTTGTTCCTGCTTCACCTTGGCGATGTAGTTTTTGAGCGAGGGTTGCATGTCGCTCGCGGCTCCGGGGATCAATTTGACCGGGCTGACGCTAGCGCCGTAAGTATGCTGGGTGGACAGTACGGCGGTGCAATACAGTGCATCGGCCGGAACCGCAGCAGCTACGCCGTTCGCCATCACCGTCGGCGTCATCGATACTTGAGTCCCGCCAGGCCCCACCAGAACCGGCACGATGCTGAACGCGTTGTTGCGCCATACCTTCAGGTTCACCCGCGAACCAATTGACGCTTTTGCAACGGCCACCCTGAAATCGATTGAATCGGCGATAAGCCCGTTATCCACCGCCACGATCACGTCTTGAGGCAAGATCCCGGCCTGTTGCGCACCGCTCCCCGGAACGGTCGCCAGCACCACAACCCCGGCCGGGGGAATTGACAGGGCCATGGCCCGCTTCGGATCGATGGTGTCGATGCTGGCGCCGATCCGGCCGCGAGGTAAATTGGCGGGCTGGCAAGCTTTTTCCAGCCATACCTGGCTGGCCGCTTCTTTTCGAGCCGTGGCGACCTGCTTCATGACCGGCTCCGCGCTCGCCTGGTACATCGGCACTTCGCTGAGGGACATTTCGATGTACTCACAGGACTTGGAGCGATAGCGGTCGGGCGTTTCCCGGGTCACCAGTTTTTGCAGGTCAATGGGCGGCAGGCCTTGGGGCGCGGCAATGGTGGAGGTCGCCGGAGAGACGCTGGCAGAGTCCGCTGTCGCGACCGAGGAGACCACATAGGCGCCGGCCGCCAGGCCTACGGCACTGGTCATTACGCTGGTGTCCACTCCCCCCATGGGAAGCAGCATCGCACCGACTACCGCCGCCTCACCGAGACCGCCATCAGAGGCACAGCCAGCCAAGGCAGTGAGCGAAAGTACAACGGCGAGCCTGGTGCTTGATTTGAAGGCAGGAGCAGACATTTCGCTTCTCAGTGATGGATTCGAATGGATCGTGCCGCATCATGGCAAAGTGCCTTTAAGTTGTATATCGAATGCATGTTCGCCCGGATGCCGCCCGTCTCAATCACCACGGCAACGAAGTGCTTGGTTTGAGGTTGGACAGGATGATGGCCAAATAGTACCTTGCCTGGACCCGCCTGAACGCCACGACCCCAGAGAAGCCCATGTCGACAAAATGCCTTGCTGCAATACTGGTGCTCTCCCCGCTCCTGGCGTCTTGCGTCAACCCCATGTACAGCGCCGCCGAGCGAGCCGAAACAGCGGAATACCTGCGCAAGGTCAGAGACCCGGCGACCTACTACGCCATGGATTGTGAAACGTTCCTGGCAACCAAACGGGGTTGGGAACAATACCCCAACATGGCCGCCGACCCCGTTAACCTCGTGATCCAACAGGTCGCCACACAACGCGACTGTTCAGCCGGCAGCGCCCCTGTGCCCAACGCGGCTATGGTGGCTCCGACATCCGTGACGCCAGCGGCAACGCCCGCCCCCGCGTCCAATCAGTCGGGAACCTTGGGCCTGCACATCACCCCTGTTACACCGACGGTGGCTCGGCAATTCGGCTTAGCCGCTGTCAGTGGCGTCTTGGTCTTGGGACCCGTACCAGGAAGTGGCGCTGAAAAGGCAGGCATGTTGGCCGGTGATATCGTTTTGCAAATTGCCGGGACTTCGGTCAATAGCCCAGCCGAGCTGACCGCCGTCGCCAGCCGTATTCGACCTGGTTTCGCGGCGCCGCTAAAGGTGTGGCGTTATCGGGCTCCCATCGATGTGCTGGTGGAAGTAGGCGACTCATCGGGCATGACGCCCTCGGTAGCACCTGCGCCTGCGGCAGTCGTCGCGCCGACGCCGAGCCTCCCCTTGGCCGCCCCCGTTGCATCGTCAGCGAGCAATAACGCGACAAATACTTCGTTCTGCTTTGCCCTGTTCGAGGCCAGGCAAGTCCAGGGGCTGAGCGACTATCCATCAAGGGGCCTTATCACCCCCGTCTGGCAAGGCCCGGCACTGAGCGGCACACCGGCTCGTCTTGCCATGCCGGAGTTCCAGGCATTCACTCGGGCCCAAGGCTACGACGTGAAAATGCAACCGATGTTCTGCCAACCCATCGGCGCCAGCGAGCAGTGCCAGGCGCTAGGGTCGGAGAGTTTCATGCTGACCACTCGCAGCTTTACCGCGATGGTCAATTGCACTGAAACCTTGCAGGGCGTAGAAACAACGCGCGGTCTGCTGCTCAAACAGTGGCCTTATCTGCAGACCACCGCGTGGCGTCCTTTGGCGGGTCAATAACGCGTTCGATGGATTGCTCTGGGCGGCGCGGGAATCAGGTGTTCGATAAAGCTTTCGCTTTAAACCACGCCTCACGCGTCATCTCCCAGACCTCTTTAAGCAGACGTCCACAGACAAAGTCCCCCTGCTGAGTCCCGATCATGCGCATGCCTTCGCGCTCCGAAACCCTGCGCGAAGCCAGGTTGCCCACCGCCTTGGGCACTTGCATGACCGGGCGTCCCAGGGTTTCAAACCAATGGGCGTTGATCGTCTCGCACGCTTCGCGCATGTAGCCCTTTCCCTGCCATTGCGGCGCCAGCCAGAAACCTCGGTTGTTGCCAGGCTGGTCGTACAGGCTGATGCTGCCGATGCGTTGTGGCGGATCGTCGGCAATCCGGATCATCCAGTGCCACTCGCATCCGGCGGCGACAGCGGGGAGCGCATGGTCGCGCACGTACGTCAGCGCGCCATCATCCGGGTAGGGCCAAGGCACGCGACTGTCCAGGTAACGGACCACTTCCCAGTGTGGGAACAACTGTTGAATCGCCGGTGCGTCCGTCAGTTCGAGGGGTGTGAGGATGAGGCGGCGGGTTTGGAATGTGGGGATGGTTTGCATCATGAAAGTCCTTATTCAAACATCATGGTGTCCTTGAAAAACAACCCACTCCAGCGCTGTCCTCAATCCAGACGGCGACACAGATAGGCTTGGGTTTGATAAGGGAAATCAATAGTTTCACGCCCCCTCAAGGAGGGATGCGTGTCGATAAGATGCTGCAACTGATCACTCACCGTGGCCTTTTCGGCGGCAGGCAAGGCGGCGATGAAACTCACCGACAGGAACCGGTCCATGATGACTTCCCTGGCGCTTCCGGAATGTGTGTATCGAAAGCAGGTCAGTTCAGGAGTCGAAAAGTAGTTTCCTGTGAAGGGTAACCGCCACGATCCGGTATGAAAACGCGGGGTATCGCCTTCGTATGGAGTGATGATATCAGTGATAGCAGCCACCCAGTCCACCGACTCATCACGTACGTTCCAGATCAGGCCCAATCGGCCATTCGCCCTGAGCACTCGGTAAATCTCGGCAAGTGCTTTTTCATTTGCAAACCAGTGGAAGGCCTGAGCACACACCACTGCTTGTGCCATTCCAGATTCGAACGGGATACTTTCTGCCGTCCCCTCCACAATCCTGACGTCCGGCAGGCTTTGGGCAAACTCGGCACGCATGGCCTCAACCGGTTCGACTGCAATGACATCGAGCGCCATGGACTTCAACAATCGAGTGAATTTTCCTGTACCGGCCCCTAGATCGATAACTGCCGATCCCGGAAGAAGATCCAATTCTTGTTTAAGCCAGGCACTGAGTTCACTCGGGTAGTTCGGGCGCCCCTTGGCATAAGTGTGGGCTTGCGATGAGTATCCAATCTGGGCGGCCTTCTGAATGTTTGCCATGAGCAACGACCCTCATTGTGAATGTTACATTAGCTGGGCTGCCCCTGGATGGAAGAGGAGAATGATTGCCTAGCCGTTTTCCGGATCTTCAACTGTCTTTCTGCGGCCTTTCGAAACCACCACTTTGTATGCACCAGTACGCACCTCTTTAACCGAATGTGCGGTCAAAGGGTCGCTACGAAAGCGGAAATGAGCTGAGGTTTTCTTGGCGGGAGGACGAACGGTTTGGATAGGCGTAGCCTTTGCCGGGGCTGGCGGCAAGAAAGCACTCGGCTCCATCGCAAAGCGTTCTGCCAGTGCGTACGCCATCTTGTGGCTGATGGGCCGATTCCCACTGAGCACCTTGGACACCGCTGTTTTATCACCGATTTCAGGAAGATCTGAACCGGTGAGCCCGAGCGTCTCCATCAAATCCCTGATCAGTTGCACAGGGGTGCATGTCGCCTCAAAAGCGGCATTCGATTCGCGAAACTGGTCGGAGTCGCGCTGGTAGGCCAGGATTTCATCCTCGAGTTCAATGAGAATTTTCTCCTCGGTCTTGCTCAGCTCACGCCCGTCGGTGAGTTCATCGAGCAAGTCGGTCGCACGCTCATAGTCGGCGGGGGTCTCGATGCCATGCACAAACTCGCCGCGCAAGCGCTCCAGCACCGCATGCAGCTCACCAAGCGTTGCGATCACGGTCTGGCAATCGTTCCGGTCTGCGCTCATCGTTTTACCCCTTTGTTCCTTGCATACCAGGCGTTGGCCACGTCGTAATCAGCATGCGTGTAGATGTGTTTGACGTAGAACTTCTGCCGGGTGTAGTTGACACCCCCTATCACCCTGAGATTATTTCCGCCTACCTCGATCACAACCCAATTCATTGCGGCTCTGGGCTTGAACAAATCGACACCGTGCGTACCGAAAAGCTTTTGCAGGTCCGCGAACGCCTTGGGGCGAGCCATCCTCAAAATGCGCAGGCAACGATCAAGTCCAGCCTTGTCGTTCGGATACAAAATTGCAGCGTCGTCAAAACGTGATGGCGTGAGTATATCCATAGGCTTCCTTGTCTTTGAGCCCATGGTACTCTGGTTGTGTTTTTTCACAACTTCGATGTGTTGGCAGCAGCGGGACTCACACCATGGCAAGTAGGCGACTTAAGCGGCAGCCGTGGGCTAAATGGGGAATCACCTACACATTCCGAGACAAAAGCATGAACCCAGACCATCACACCATCTGAGACCTTACCTGCGCCTCAACACAGCAAGTTCATCAATTTGATCGTCTCGCAACCGCCTTAAGCTCCACATCTCACCCCGTCACACACCCCTGCGGCACCTTCCCGGCAAAACTGTCCACCAGACTCGCCACCACCATCTCCCCCATCCGCGTGCGGGTCTGCAACGTCGCACTCGCCCGGTGCGGTTGCAGCACCACCTGCTCATTGCCAAACAACGCCTCGGGCACGTGCGGCTCATCGACAAACACATCCAGCGCCGCACCGGCGATTTCCCCGGCGGTCAGCGCCGCCACCAGGTCGGGCTCGTTGACCCGTTTGCCGCGGGCCACGTTGATCAGGTAACCGCCCTGGCCCAAGGCGCGCAACACCTCGGCATCGATGATGGCTTCAGCCTTGTCGGCGGCCGCCGCGAGGATCAAGGCGTCGCTGTCGCGAGCCAGTTGCTTGAGGTCGGCAATGAAGGTGTGGTTCACGTCCCTCATCGGTTGCAGATCGGTATAGCTGATCGGACAACCGAACGCGGCGGCGCGGGTTGCCACGGCGCGACCGACCCGGCCCATGCCGACGATGCCGATGCGCATGCCGGACACCTGCCGGGCCAATGACAACGGAGCCAGTGGCGTCGGGCTCTGGGGCCAGGTTATCTGTGTCGCCTTCCTATGAGTGCTTCGCACTCAAGCGGGAGCGAGCTCCCTCGCCACTGATTCACTGCCACTCTAAAAATCAGCGCAGGATCCACACCGCCGCTACCGCTATCACACTGATCGAACCCACTCGCCATGCCAGGGGTCTGCTCCTGTATGACCTCTTTGGAATCTGCTCCTATGTCTCCACACCAAAGCCTCGTTTTCCTGGCACGAGGTGGCTACGCCGCTCGAGGCGTTATTTACCTGATCATGGGCATCTTCGCCCTGCTGGCGGCTCGCGACTCAAGCAACCCGAAAGACAGCCACAGCAGCCTGGAAACGCTATTGAGCCAACCTTTCGGCCACGCCCTGGTGGGTCTGGTGGTGATGGGCCTGCTCGCCTTCGCCGGATGGCGCGTGTTGCAGGCCACTCGCGACGTCGATCATCACGGCAAGGCACTCGAGGGCCTGGTGATCCGCGCAGGCTTGCTGACGGGCGGGCTCATCAACGGCGCGCTCGCATTCTTCGCGTTGAGCCTGCTCGTCAGCGGGCTGAAAAGCTCCGGCGGCTCCGGTGGCGGACAGACCCAGGACCTGCTGGCACGCCTGCTGTCCTGGGACCATTCGAACCTGCTGATCTACCTCATCGCCCTGGTGCCCTTCGGGGTGGGCATCGCTCACATCATCAAGGGGTGGAAGGCGACGTTCGAGAAGTACTTTGAAGCAGACGAAGACGTCATGCGCTATGTGCGCCCGGTATCGCGCTTCGGTCTGATCGCCCGCGGGGTCGTCTTCATTGAAATCGCCCTGCTGCTGATCATCAGCGGCTCGACCTACAAGGCCATGGACCCACCCGGCATGAAAGACGCCCTCGACGCGCTGCAGAACCTGCCGGCTGGCGGTGTGCTCTTGATGGCGATGGCACTGGGTCTGATCGCTTTTTCGGTCTACAGCTTTGCCGAAGCGGCCTGGCGCAAGATCAATATGGATGTGCCCGGCGTTTCGCAAACGTAGCGCTTACTGCCCAGGTTTTATGCGATGCATAAGGTCGTTCAACGCGTAGGTGTCCAGAAAGGCCTGTACCTCGGTGACCTGGCCGTCCTTGAATGTCATATGCCATAAGTAGGTGTTGCGGTAAGGCTTGCGATCCAGGGCCGTTGCCTCACCGTTCCACAGCACCACAACGACATCGCCCTCGGCGATAATGCTTTGGACAGTAGGAGAAATGGGCGTCGCCAGCCGGGCACTGATCGGCCTTACGGCTTGCTCCATTAAATCGGCCTTGCTGTTATACACACCTGAAACCGGGCTCGATCCGCTGACTGTCCATATGGCACCGGGCGCCAGCAAATCGAATACCGTGCCTTTGCCCTGCTGCCAGTTCATGAACGCTTGGCGCACCAGGTCCGTATTGGCATGAGTCGCTGTTTCCGATGCCCAGGCGGGGCTCGATGAAACGATCCAGGACAAAGCAACAGCCTGAAGGCTCAAAGCCAAACTCATCCGCGTAGTCATGATGTTTTTTCTCCAACAATGCAATCGATGAAGGGGAACCTTAACGGCATGCGCTTGGCGGCTGTTGCTCGATGCTGTTGCAGATTTGCCTGATGCTGTTTGGTGAAGGGACTGGGCGGATATTGTCGATATCGCTGTTTTTGCAGACAGCAGAAACCACAAAACCCCTGGTTTCTTGGGAAACCAGGGGTTTTGTGTATATCGAATTTGGCGGTGAAGGAGAGATTCGAACTCTCGATACAGTTTCCTGTATACACACTTTCCAGGCGTGCTCCTTAAGCCACTCGGACACTTCACCGTATCTCGGCAAACTGTTCAGTCTGTCGAGGCGCGCTAATGTAGTCGAAAGCTTTTCCGATGGCAAAGGTTTTTTTCAGAATTTTCATGCGGTTAAGCTTGGCTGGGCATTCAAAACCCGTCTGGGCAGGGCAAACCGGCCAATCTTCGGGGCTGTATAGGCAATGCTCTATAGATGAAGGCTTGGCGGGATGGGCGGGCCAGGCTGTTTACGGGGCCTGGGGCTGACCGGTGAGTCAGTCACGGTGCTTTACCTGGCCTGCGGCGGTGGGTAACGTCTGCGACACTTCTCTTACAAGGAATAGCGTCATGAGCGACTTGATTGCCTACCATCTCGAAGACGGTATCGCGACCCTGACCTTGAACAACGGCAAGGTCAACGCCATCTCGCCGGATGTGATTGCCGCGTTCAACGCTGCGCTGGACCAGGCGACGGCGGATCGGGCGGTGGTGATCATTACCGGGCAGCCGGGGATTCTGTCGGGTGGCTACGATCTGAAGGTAATGACCGCCGGTCCCAAGGAAGCAGTCAGCTTGGTCACGGCTGGCTCGACGCTGGCCCGTCGCCTGTTGTCGCACCCCTTCCCTGTCGTTGTCGCTTGCCCGGGGCATGCGGTGGCTAAAGGTGCGTTCCTGCTGTTGTCGGCAGATTACCGCATTGGTGTGGAAGGGCCGTTCAGCATTGGCCTGAACGAAGTACAGATCGGCATGACGATGCACCACGCCGGTATCGAGTTGGCTCGTGATCGCCTGCGCAAGTCGGCGTTTCACCGTTCGGTGATCAATGCCGAGATGTTCAATCCCCAGAGCGCTGTGGATGCGGGCTTCCTCGACAAGGTGGTGTCGGCCGAGGAACTGCAAGGCGCAGCTCTGGAAGCAGCGCGTCAGTTGAAGAAAATCAACATGTCCGCCCACAAGAACACCAAGCTGAAAGTTCGCAAGGCCCTGCTGGAGACACTGGACACTGCGATTTTGCTGGATCAGGAGCATATGGGCTGACGCTTGTAGGAGCTGTCGAGCGGAGCGAGGCTGCGATCTTTCCATTACCAATTGAGTCCGGAGCGAAAGATCAAAAGATCGCAGCCTCGCTCCGCTCGTCAGCTCCTACGGGAGCAAGCTCCCTCGCCACAGATGCCCCCCTCCCCTAGAGCGGGGCTTTTTCCTACGCGCGCCGTTTAAAAGTCCGCAACCGCTCTAGACCGCTTCCGTCACGCAATGTGGAAACATGCGCTTAAACATCGTCCATTTCCGACCTCTATAGGGGCAATTGCCGAAAACAGTGCACATCCGTACACTGCGCCACCTTTTGTCCCGATAGGGCCTGTAGATGCTGTTTGTACTGCGTATGTTGTTGATGGGCCTGCACTTTGTCCTGGCGGGTGTGCTCGGGGTGATTCTGGGCCTGTGCAGACCGTTCAATCCGGACAACAGCCGTTTATGCGCAAGGCTGTACGCATTGCCGGCCATGTGCATCTTGCGCCTGCGGGTCCGGACGCAGGTCGACACGCTAGTGGACAAACCCAACGGCTGCGTGATCATCGCCAACCATCAATCCAACTATGACTTGTTCATGTTCGGCAACGTGGTGCCGCGCCGCACCGTGTGCATCGGCAAGAAGAGCCTGAAATGGGTGCCGCTGTTCGGGCAGTTGTTCTGGCTGGCGGGCAATGTGTTGATCGACCGTGGCAACGCGATCAAGGCACGACAGTCAATGCTGACCACCACCCATACGTTGCAGCACGAGGACACCTCGATCTGGGTTTTTCCGGAAGGCACGCGCAATCTGGGCGAGGATCTGCTGCCTTTCAAGAAAGGCGCATTCCAGATGGCAATCGCCGCCGGAGTCCCGATTATTCCGGTGTGCGTCAGCAGCTACATCAAGCACATGCGCCTCAATCGCTGGCGCAGCGGTGACATCCTCATACGCTCGTTGCCGGCGATTCCGACGGCCGGATTGAGCATGGATGACATGCCCCGGCTCATCGCCCAATGCCGTGAGCAGATGCGCGAATGCATCGCGACAATGGACCAGCAGTTACAAGCCGCGTAATGGAAAACCCGCCCCTCGGCGGGTTTTCTTTTGCCGCCGAACTCCGCAGATTTTGCTGACTCTCATGCTACAGGGCGCGTTAAGCTGAACACTGCCTGCCACTGCCATTTCCAATAAGAAGTGAACCACCATTATGGGTAGAGTCGTTGCTGCTGCGGTTTACAGCGCCGGTAAGAAAATCACCAACATAACCCTCGACGAAGGCAGCGCCTGGGCTGCCAAACCTGGTCATTTTGTATGGATCGGTCTCGAAGAGCCCAGTGCCCTGGAGCTGACCAACCTGCAGCGTCAATTCAACCTGCACGAATTGGCCATCGAAGACGCCATGGAGAAACACAGCCGGCCCAAGTTGGAGACCTTTGGCGATGCGCTGTTTATCGTCACGTATTCGCCGATACGCAAGGACGGCAAGCTGCAGTTCATCGAAACCCATATCTTTGCCGGCAAGGGCTACATCATCACCGCTCGCAACGGTCATTCAGCCTCCTACGCCCACGTCCGACAGCGCTGTGAGGCTCGTCCTATCCTGCTGGAGCACGGCGAAGATTTCGTGCTCTACGCCATCCTCGATTTCGTGATCGAAAACTACCAACCGGTGGGTGAAGCCATTCACGCCGAGATCGATGAGCTGGAGCGCAACGTGCTGTGCAGCGCCCTGAATGAGCGAGACATCCAGAACCTGCACAGCTTGCGCCGCGATGTATTGCGCCTGCGTCGTTACGCAGCGCCCATGGTGGAGATCAGCGAGGAACTGCAGCGGCTGGACTTCCCCTTTATCGACAAGAACATGGGACCATACTTCCGCGACGTACAGATCCACGTCACGCGGCAAATGGAAGACTTGGCCACCCTGGCGGACATTGCCAGCCAGACCATTGAAGTCGGGGTGCTGCTGGAAGCCTCACGCCAGAGCGTGGTGCAGCGCAAATTTGCAGCGTGGGCGGCGATTCTGGCATTCCCCACCGCGGTGGCCGGGATCTATGGGATGAACTTCGAGAACATGCCGGAGTTGACCTGGCACTACGGCTACTTTCTGGTACTCGGATTCATCGGGGTGGGATGTACGGCTTTGTGGGCGAGTTTCAAGCGGTCGGGATGGTTGTAGACCCGCTCTCCTGGGGAACTGCGCGGCCTGCATCGCGAGCAGGCTCGCTTCCCACCGCTCATCCCCTGTGGGAGCGAGCTTACTCGCGATGACAGCGGCACATCCGACATCAACGCCAAACTGATCCACCGCTATCGCGAGCAGGCTCGCTCCCACATTGGAGAGGGGTGATCGTTAGCCTTGGGTGGTTTCGGCCTGCGGCTTGTGTGCAACGAAACGCATCATCCACTCCGCCACCGTGGTGCCGTGATGCTCGTGGGCCAGGCTCGCCAAGCCCTGGCTGTAGATCTGCTCGCCGAGGTGTTGCTGACGAATCTCCAGCAAGGCCCGGGAATAATCGTGAATGAACTCCGGGTGGCCCTGGAAGCACAGTACCTGATCGTTGATATGGTAGGCGGCGAACGGGCAGAAATCGCTGGAGGCGATGACGGTCGCGCTTTCGGGAAGTTCGGTGACCTGGTCCTGATGGCTGATCAGCAAGGTCAGCTCTTCCATCACCGGGCTCATCCACGGCGCCTTGGCGGCGAGTTTGTAGCGATGGGTGCCGACACCCCAGCCTTGGGTGGCGCGTTCGGTCTTGCCGCCCAGCAACAACGCCAAGAGCTGATGGCCAAAGCACACACCGAGCAATTTATCGCCCCGCTGGTAGCGCTCCAGCAGGTAGGTCTTGAGGGTTTGAATCCAAGGGTCGGTGCCGAAGGAGTCAGCCTTGCTGCCAGTCACCAGATAAGCGTCGAACACCTCGTCATCGCTGGGGTAATGCCCCTCCATCACGTTGTACACGATGAATTCGGCCGCGATGGGCTGCTGTGAAAACAGGCGCTGGAACATCTGCCCGTAACCCTGATATTGGTCGACCAGTTCCGGACGCAGGATATCGGTTTCCAGAATGCAGATGCGTAGCGACATAAAAAATACCTGACACGATGATGGGAATACTGCACACACCAGAGCCTGCCCTGAAACATGGTTCCAAGGCAAGCCCCTTCCCAGGTCTGTCAGAACAGTTCGTGCCGGGCGGCTTTCTCCAACAACAAGGCCGGCGGTGAGAAGCGCTCGCCGTATTGCTCGGCCAGATACTGGGCGCGACCGACAAAGTCCTGCAGGCCGTATTGGTTGATGAACTGCAACGCACCGCCGGTCCAGGCCGCGAAACCAATGCCAAAGATCGAGCCGATGTTGGCGTCGGCCGTCGAAGTCAACACCCCCTCCTCCACGCAACGCACAGTCTCCAAGGCCTGGATGAACAGCAGGCGATCACGGATATCCTGGGGCGAAATCTGCCCATCGGCTTGCTCGAAGCGACTCTTCAGCTGCGGCCACAGGTGCTTTTGCCCGTTGGCCGGGTATTCATAAAAACCGGCGCCGGCGGCCTTTCCCGGCCGCTTGTATTCGTTGAGCAGCAAGTCAATCACGGCGAATGCCGGGTGCTCAATCGGCGTTTTCCCTTCTGCGCGCAGGTCCTTGGCGGTTTGCGCGCGGATATGGCTCATCAGGCTGAGGGAAACTTCGTCAGAGATCGCCAGGGGCCCGACCGGCATCCCGGCCTTGCGCGCTTCGGTCTCGATCATCGGTGCACTCACGCCCTCGCCGAGCATGGCGATGCCCTCCTTGGTAAAGGTACCGAACACCCGCGACGTGAAGAAACCGCGACTATCGTTGACCACAATCGGCGTCTTGTTGATCTGCAGGACAAAATCGAAACCCCGAGCCAGGGTGGCGTCACTGGTGCGCGCGCCCTTGATGATCTCCACCAGGGGCATTTTTTCCACCGGGCTGAAGAAGTGCAGGCCGATGAACTTCGTCGGGTCCGGAACGGCCATGGCCAGGCCGGTGATGGGCAAGGTCGAGGTGTTGGAGGCGATCACCGCATCGTCGCCCGCCACCGCCTGGGCCGCAGCCGACACGCTGGCTTTGAGGGCGCGATCTTCAAACACCGCTTCGATGATCAAGTCGCAACCGGCCAGGTCAGCATTGCTGTCGCTGGCTTGAATCCGCGCCAGCGTGGCGTCGCGCTGCTCAGCCGTGAGTTGGCCACGGACGACCTTTTTATCCAGCAACGCCGCCGAACGGGCCTTGCCCTTCTCGGCCGCCGCCAGATCGACATCCTTGAGTACCACCGCGATGCCGGCCACGGCGCTGACATAGGCGATACCCGCCCCCATCATGCCCGCGCCGAGCACGCCGACTTTTTTCGTCAGATAAGGCGCAAAACCCTGTGGGCGAGAACCACCGGCCTTGATCTCGTTGAGTTGGAACCAGAGGGTGCCGATCAGGTTCTTCGCCACTTGGCCGGTGGTCAGTTCGGTGAAGTAGCGGGTTTCGATCAGGTGCGCGGTATCGAAATCCACTTGGGCCCCCTCCACCGCCGCGCAGAGGATTTTCTCCGGTGCCGGCAGGCAGCCCTGGGTCTTGTTGCGCAGGATCGAGGGGGCGATCGCCAGCATTTGCGCGACTTTCGGGTCGGACGGCGTGCCGCCCGGAAGCCGATAGCCCTTTGCATCCCAGGGTTGCACGACGCTGGGGTTGGCCAGAATCCAGGCCCGGGACTTGGTCAGCAGTTCCTCACGATCCTTGGCCAGCTCATCGATCAATCCTGCCTGCAGCGCTTGTTGTGCACTGACCTTCTTACCTTCGAGCAGATACGGCAGGGCCTTTTCCAAACCGAGCAGGCGCACCATCCGCACCACCCCACCGCCCCCCGGCAGCAGCCCGAGAGTGACCTCCGGCAAGCCGAGCTGCACCGATGGCTGCTCCAGCGCCACGCGATGATGACAAGCCAGGCAGATCTCCCAACCACCGCCTAGGGCCGCGCCATTGATGGCCGCCACCACGGGCTTGCCCAGGGTCTCCAAGGCCCGCAGTTGCGCTTTAAGCAGCAGGACCATGTCGTAGAACGCCTTGGCCTCGGGCTTGCCGACCTTGACCAGTTCATTGAGATCACCACCGGCGAAGAAGGTGTGCTTGGCCGAGGTGATGATCACACCGGCAATCGCGTCCTTTTCAGCCTTCAAACGGGTGACGCAAGCGGCCATGGCTTCGCGGTAGCGCGCATTCATGGTGTTGGCGCTCTGGCCCGGCATGTCCAGGGTCAGGACGACGATCCGGTCCTGGCCGGTTTCGTAACGGATGGCAGCGGTCATGAAAAATGTTCCTTGAAGTCTGGGCTCAGAGGCGTTCGATGACGGTGGCAATGCCCATGCCGCCGCCGACACAGAGGGTCGCCAGGCCATAGCGCAGGCGACGCGCCTCCAACTCGTCGAGCAACGTGCCAAGGATTGCGCAGCCGGTAGCCCCCAAGGGATGCCCCAGGGCGATGGAGCCACCGTTGACGTTGACCTTGGCGGGGTCGATGGCCATGTCCCGGATGAACTTGAGCACCACCGAGGCGAAGGCTTCGTTGACTTCGAACAAGTCGATATCCTCCACCCGCAGCCCGGCCTTGCCCAAGGCCTTGCGGGTGGCCGGCGCCGGGCCGGTAAGCATGATGGTCGGGTCGGTACTGGTGACGGCCGTGGCGACGATCCGGGCCCGGGGTTGCAGGCCCATGGCGCGTCCCTTGGCTTCGGAACCGATCAACATCAGCGCCGCGCCGTCGACGATGCCGGAACTGTTGCCCGGCGTGTGCACATGATGAATGCGTTCGACATGGCTGTAGACCCGCAGCGCCGTGCCGTCGAAGCCCATCTGGCCCATGGCTTCGAAGCTCGGCTTGAGCTTGCCCAGACCTTCGAGGGTGGAGTCGGCGCGGATGAATTCGTCGTGGTCCAGCAACACGATGCCATTCTGGTCCCGCACGGCGACCAGGGATTTATCGAACGAACCGTCGGCCCGGGCACGTGCCGCTTTTTGCTGGGAGTGCAGTGCGTAGCGGTCGACGTCCTCGCGGCTGAAGCCTTCCAGGGTGGCGATCAGGTCGGCGCCGATGCCCTGGGGAATGAAGTGGCCCTGCAGGTTGGATTGCGGGTCCAGCGCCCACGCACCGCCATCGCTGCCCATGGGCACCCGGGACATGGATTCAACGCCGCCGGCCACCACCAGGTCTTCGAACCCGGAGCGCACCTTCATCGCCGCCAGGTTCACCGCTTCCAGTCCCGAGGCGCAAAAACGATTGAGTTGCACCCCGGCCACGCTGACATCCCAATTGGCCACCAACGCAGCAGTCTTGGCGATATCGGCACCCTGCTCACCCACGGGCGTCACGCAACCGAGCACGATGTCGTCGACCTGGCTGGTGTCCAAATCCATGCGCTGGCGCAAGGCACTGAGCAGGCCCCCCATCAGGTTCACCGGCTTGACGCTGTGCAGGGCGCCATCAGCCTTGCCCTTGCCACGAGGCGTGCGTAATGCGTCGAAAATCAAAGCTTGGGTCATGACATCCTCGAAACCACGGGGTAATGCGACGCCTCCAACCATAAGCCCAGCGGCGCCGGATTCAATGACCACAGCGCTCAATGGCGTTGACGGCCACGCTCAGACGAACGGTAGCGAGCTATCGGGTTAACCGATTCAGGAGGGCAAGCTGTCTAGCAAAAGGGCCGGCAGGAAGGTGGCAATAGGCCTCATGCTGTTTTAATAGCGATAAGTACCCAGTTGATACGAATTGGATCTAAGCCAAGGCGGCCGCGGCCCCTAATGTAATCCTTGTACAAGTTAGTCGTCGGGTTTTGCCGAGGCGCTTGTCGGAACAGGAAGTGCAACGCCAGCCATCATGGATATGCAGGCTGGTTTTCAGGACATAACAAAAAAGGCGGATCAGCCATGTTCAAACATTCGAAAGTTCGTCAAGCCGGACTCATTCTCTTTGCCACGACGCTGCTGTTGATTTTGCCGAATATCACCAAGGTGATTGGCTGAATCCTGCGCGGGCACCTGCTTCATCCAATACGTTGTGTCGCCAAAAAATGTGATGGGTTCACTGTTCGAGCTGCGATGGCTGTGCCAACCTTTGCGGCCACCCTCTCGACATGGAAGGCGATCGACTTGAAAGCTCTCATTGTGTTCGGGGCGTTGCTGCTCAGCACGCCCCTTTATGCCGCGCAACTGGTGCTGGAGTTGGGCGCGAGCACGCGTACCTGGCAAACCGAAGAACTGCTCAAGCATCCGGACGCTCAAACGGTCGAGATTGCTGAGGACGTTTCCTACAAGAAACCCATGAGTTATCGAGCCGTGCCGCTGACGTCACTGTTGGCGGGCATCCATCCGGACGACCACCTGCAGGCCGTTGCCCTGGACGGCTTCGCTGCCGAGATGCCCGCGGCGCCATTACTCAACAAGAGCGGGGCCCGGGCCTGGCTGGCGATCGAGGACCCGGCCAAGCCGTGGCCGTCGCTGGGGGAAGGCAAGTCCAGTGCCGGGCCTTTCTATCTGGTCTGGACCGACCCGCAGGCGGGTCGCATCAGCCCGGAACAATGGCCCTATGCGGTAGCGAGCATCAAGCGCCTGTCGGCGGTGGCTGAACGCTTCCCGGCCCTGCTGCCGGCGCCCAACCTGGCCAAGGACGACCCGATCAATAAAGGTTTCGCGCTGTTCCAGAAGAACTGCCTGGCGTGTCATCGGCTCAATGGCGCTGGCGATGCACAGTTCGGCCCTGACCTGAACATTCCTTTCAATCCCACCGAATACTTCTCCGGGGATTTCCTCAAGCGCTACATTCGCGACCCGCAAGGCCTGCGACGCTGGCCCCAGGGCAAGATGCCCGGGTTCTCGGCAGCGGTGTTGCCGGATGCGGAGCTGGATTTGCTGGTGGGTTACTTGAAGCATATGGCGGGACGCAAGCAGCCCCCAGCCCAATAATCCGCTACCACTGTGACGAGGTTGTCCCCTCAAGCCGTAGGAGCTGACGAGTACAACGAGGCTGCGATCTTTTCCCCGACGCTTGAGTTTCAAGCAAAAGATCAAAAGATCAAAAGATCAAAAGATCGCAGCCTTCGGCAGCTCCTACGGGGCAAGGTTATTGTTGTTGCACCGTGATCACCGGCGCCGGAGTCACGACCAGCCTGGCATGCATCTGCTCGCCACCACCGCCGCGGCGCATGCCACGCACAGGGCAGGCGTCCAGGTAATCCAGGCCCACGGCCAGTTTCAGGTGGCGCTCCGGGCGGGCGAGTTGGTTGGTCACGTCGAAGCTGTACCAGGCGTCGTCCAGCCAGGCCTCTGCCCAGGCATGGCTCGCCAGGTGCTCGCTCTCTCCGCTGAACAGATAACCCGACACATACCGTGCCGGCACCCCCAGGCTACGAGCGCAGGCCAGGAAGGCATGGGTATGGTCCTGGCACACCCCGCTACGACCGGCGAACGCCTGGGCTGCACTGGTCTCGACTGCCGTGGTGCCAGGGGTGTAGATCATGTGCTGATTCAACCCATGCATCAGGTCGATCAACGCTGTGCGGTCGCGACGCTGCTGGCACTGCTGCGCGGCGAAGGCTCGAAGGGCCTCGTCCGCCTCGGTCAGCCGGGTGAAGCGCAGGAATGGCAGCGCCGACTGGCTCTCGTGTTCGGCTTCGCGCAACGGATCGATATCCACCTGTCCGCGGGCGCCGATGATGACCGTTTCGTGGGGCTCATCCAGGGTCAGCACGTGCAGGATGTTGCCAAACGGATCCAGTTGCGCCCGCACCGGCCGTGGTAAATCAAGCTGCCAGCTCAGCACATGCTGGCGTTCGCTGTCGTGGGGCGTCAGGCGCAGGTACTGGATGCTGGCGCGAACCTGATCGTCATAGTGGTAGGCCGTTTCGTGGCTGATCGAGAGTCTCATATGACCTCCAGGTAGGAACTGTGAATGGTGTTGCCCAGTTCACGGACCAGTGGGATGAATTCGGTGAGCCAGGCATGCAGGCCCCCGTCGAGGATTTCGCTGATGCCGGTGTAGCGCAGCCGTGCGTCCATTTCCGCCGCCAGCCGTTGTGCCTGCCGACCGTTGGTGCCCGGCAGGCTTGCGAGGATCTGGTCGATTTCTTCGGTACAGGCACGCAGCGAGCGCGGCACGTCGGCGCGCAACAGCAGCAACTCGGCTACATGGCGAGCGCCCGGGGCATCACGGTAGATCTCGGTGTAGGCCTCGAAGGACGACAAGGCCCGCAACAAGGCGCTCCATTGGTAGTAGGCGTGGGCCGTGCCATCGCTGACTGCATCGGCCTGGTCGCCGGCCATTTCGTAACGGGCATCGAGCAAGCGCAGCGTGTTGTCGGCCCTTTCGATAAAGGTCCCCAGGCGAATGAACCGAAACGCGTCATTACGCATGATGGTGCCGTAGGTCGCGCCACGAAACAGGTGCGAGCGCTCCTTGATCCACTCGCAGAAACGGCTCATGCCGTAGCGATTCAAGCCTTGCTCGCCGATACCGCGAATTTCCAGCCAGGTGGCGTTGATGTTTTCCCACATGTCGGCGGTGATTCGGCCACGTACCGCATGGGCACTGGCCCGCGCGGAACCGAGACAGCTGTAGATGCTGGCCGGGTTGGCCGCTTCCAGGGCAAAGAAATGCAGCAGGCGCTCGGCGTGCAGATCGCCGTGTCGCTCCCGGTAATCGTCCAGCGTGCCAGTGATCAGCAATGGCATGGCCAGTTCGTGCAGGCCGTCGCCACGCCCGTCCTGGGGCATCAGTGACAACGAATAACTGACGTCGAGCATCCGCGCGAGGTTTTCCGCCCGCTCCAGGTAGCGCGACATCCAGTACAGGTCCGAGGCGGTTCTACTCAGCATGGCAGCTCCTCAATCCTCGACCACCCAAGTGTCCTTGGTACCACCGCCCTGGGATGAGTTCACCACCAGGGAGCCTTCGCGCAGCGCCACCCGTGTCAGCCCGCCAGGGACCACGCGGGTCTCGCGGCCGGCCAGCACAAACGGGCGCAAGTCGATATGACGCGGAGCGATGCCGTTTTCGACAAAGGTCGGGCACGTCGAGAGCGACAGCGTCGGCTGGGCGATATAGGCGTGCGGCTTGGCCTTGATCCGCTCGCGAAAGGCATCGATTTGCGCCGTCGTCGCGGCCGGCCCCACCAGCATTCCATACCCGCCGGAGCCCTGGGTCTCCTTGACCACCAGGTCGGGAAGATTCGCCAGCACATGGGAGAGCTCTGCAGGATTACGGCACTGCCAGGTGGGAACGTTCTTCAGGATCGGCTCTTCGTCCAGGTAAAAACGGATCATGTCGGTGACGAACGGGTACACCGACTTGTCATCCGCCACCCCCGTGCCGATGGCATTGGCCAGCACCACGTTGCCGGAACGGTAGGAGGACAACAGCCCCGGTACGCCGAGCATCGAATCCGGATTGAAGGCCAGTGGATCGAGGAACGCGTCGTCGAGGCGACGGTAGATCACATCCACCGCCTTCGGCCCGTCGGTGGTGCGCATGAACACTTTGTCATCCCGTACGAACAGGTCAGCGCCTTCCACCAACTCCACGCCCATCTCCCGGGCCAGGAATGCGTGTTCGAAAAATGCACTGTTGAAACGCCCCGGCGTCAGTACCACGACGCTGGGGTCGTCCAGCGGACTGGAGCTTTTCAGGGTGTCGAGCAGCAGATTCGGATAATGATCGATGGGGGCGATGCGCTGGGCGGCGAACAGCTCGGGAAACAGGCGCATCATCATCTTGCGGTCTTCGAGCATGTAGCTGACGCCGCTGGGCGTACGCAGATTGTCTTCGAGCACGTAGTAGGTGCCGTCACCGTCGCGTACCAGGTCGACACCGCAAATGTGCGCGTAGATGTCACGGTGCAGATCGAGCCCTTGCATCGCCAGTTGGTACTGCTCGTTGGCCAGCACCTGTTCGGCGGGGATGATGCCGGCCCGGATGATCCGCTGTTCGTGGTAGAGGTCGGCCAGGAACATGTTCAGCGCCTTGACCCGTTGAATGCAGCCACGTTCGACCACCCGCCATTCGCTGGCCGGGATGCTGCGCGGGATCGTGTCGAACGGGATCAGGCGTTCGGTGCCTTGCTCGTCCCCGTAGAGCGTGAACGTAATGCCGGCACGGTGAAACAACAGGTCGGCTTCGCGCCTGCGCTGCGCCAGAAGCTCGTCAGGCGTGTCGGCCAGCCAGCGGGCAAACGCCTGGTAGTGCGGGCGGACCTGGCCGTCGGCATCGTACATTTCATCAAAACCGCTGCGGATCATGCCGTGCTCCTTGTCACCCTGGCAGCAAGGCTTCGCAAGCCCCGTGCCATCGGCATAAACGCTTTATGATCAACGGGTTGGAATCTCCATTGAGAGGCCGCGCACTTTTATAGTGCGGCAAATGCCCCCAACCCGCTGCCCCCGCTTCATTGCGACGCAGGGGCGTCGCTTTCATGAGCATAGTCATGGAAAAACGAAGCGGCCTGGTCTGGATACAGTTAGGTACAAAACCTGGGGAAGTGATTGTGGTGTGTCAGCGGGTAAGATGTTGATCGTGCAGCCGCCATCGCGAGCAAGCTCGGCTCCCACAGGGACTCTCGGTTAGCTCACAGACATGAAAACGGCCGACACAAAGGTCAGCCGTTGCTGTGGTTGCGGTGAATGACTGTCAGGCCTGCAGGCGCCGGATCTCTTGCTTGACGCCCCAACCCTCGATAACCCCCCCCAAGGGTTCGACAACTGCCTCGAAGTCTTGCTCGAAGTCGCCAATATCATCGTAAGTGGCGTACATCACCCGGCTCAGTTCCAATGACCAAGCCCCGTCGTCCCGTGCACTGATCTGCGCGTTCAACGATTCGCCCCGAAAATGACCTGCCGCCCTGCGCGCCCGCTCCTCGTCCGGGAAAATGGCGTAGAACTCAATGGGATGGAATCGGGAAAAATCGAAACCGCCTTCTTTCATGCGGCGCAATACGCTGGTGCTGATGTCTTCTTGATAGGCTGTGCTCATGAAACGTCCTCCTAAAACCGATGGATAGACTTTCCGTCTTCCCGTGCGTGAAGCCTTCAGGCTGCAAGCGATACGGCATCAAATGGCCGTCGGGACACAAGCATGTAGCTGACAAGACCGGACCTTGGCGATCCTTTCGCTGATCTCAATTGCAGAGTAGCCGCAAGTGGTGGCCACTGCCAAGCGAGACCAGGCAACGTTTCATGAAATCGGTGTAATGCTGAGGATTTCGATGCTGTTTTGGGACTTGAGGTTCTTGACTGTCGGGTCTTCGGTGCGGTCAACCAGGTCGTTGAGGTCCAACTGGCTGAGCACGGGTAGCAACCTTTCGCGGATCAGCTGGGCGGCCTGCTCCATGGTGGGCTTGTGGTCATAGTCGAACTGCTCGACGGTGGTTTCACCGTGATCGTCAATGAAAGTGATTTCCCACTTTTGCATCAGTGTCTCCTTGATCAATTCAGGGCAGGGCTTACCTTCATCTCGACATTGAGCGGCGGACAATCGTTCCGCTGGGTGCTTGGACGGCACACATGAAAAGACCGCCTCGGGGGCGGTCTGTTTTGTGCGGCCTTGGCCGATCACTTTTCGGCGCGTTCCTTCAGGGCCTTGAGGGTGTTGAACGGCGCATCCACCACGAACTTGTTCGCCAGCCAGGACGGCACGTCACCGCCCGGTTCGGTGTGGACCTGATAAACGACTTCAATCTGGTCCGCGCCCTTTGGCGTGAACTTCCAGAAGCCGTCGACCTGGGCCACCCGTACGAAACCTTGCTCCTCAGGCAGGTATGTCGGCACACCCTTGAGCTTGCGGGTCAGGCTGCCGTCGGCCCCCTCCTCGGTGGTGACTTCCAGCACCGAGTCCCGTGGCGTCACCGGCCATGGCGTGTTGAACTGGGTATAAGTCCAGCTCTTGTCGCCTTCGTGCTTGAGCAGTTTCTGGCTCTTGCACTCATGAATCCAGGCGCAGGCGCCGGGAACGTCTTCCTGCAGGGCCCGCAGCTTGGCCATGGTGGTTTTCATCACCGTCACGCCGCGATAGGCCTTGTACTTGGAGCCCGCCACTTCACTGAGGGAAACCTTGATACCTTCCTTTTCCTTGGCAACCTGCCAGTCCTCTGCCTGGGCGGTGGCCGTCGCCAGCAACACGGTCAACCCACACAACACAGCCATACGATGCAGCGAACCCATAGTTTTTTCCTTATTGTCCAAGTTCGTTCATTTCGGATCTGTTCATTGACCCATTACGCTGCCGTGACTTGCTCCCACCAACCGATCAGGCGGATGGCCTCTTCACGGCTGCCGCCGCACACCTCAATGTCGGCTTCGAACGCCGAGCACACCGCCGGACGCTCGGGCTGGCCGAAGATCCGGCACAGGTTATCGACCGATAGTTGCACACAACGTTCTCCCGCCGGTTTGCCTTGGGGCATGCCAGGGATAGGTGAGCTGATGGAAGGGGCGATGCAACAGGCGCCACAGCCTTCACGGCACTTCATGACGGCAACAATCCTCGCGGCGGGTAATGATGAGTAACAGAAGACAGAGTAACGGCTAAAACACCCGTTTTAAATTACCGTCTGCGTGTTTTTTTGCCGTTGGCAAAATGACCGAACGGTCAGCGACGAGCTGCATGCCCTGTGGAAGGCTTACTGCTTGAATTCGAAATCCAGCGCTGCGCCTTCCACCTCGTTGCGCTCCTGATTGCGCAGCGGCAGTTGCATTTCATTGCTCAACAACCGGCCATTGAGCTGGAACGGTCCGGGTTTCTCTCCGAACATTGACGGCAAGAGCGGTTCGCGCTTGGGCGGCGCTACCTTACCTGGTGGCTGCAGCTCTTCGACCATGTCATGGGGCAGGCTCAGGTCCAGCTTGGCCGGAGGCAATGGCGTCTTGGCGACCTCACGGGCGGATTTGCTCTTGGAAGCAATGGGCGCACGCTTTTTTTTCTTCGCCGCAACCGCCTTTTTAGCGGACGGCTTCTTGGCCACTGAGGTTTTTTTCGGCGCATTCTTCGTGGCACTGACGACCGGTTTTTCCTGCGCCGGAGCCGCCAAGACGGCGCCTCCCATTTGGAAGGCACTGAACAGGCCGATCAAAACCCAGGCAACAGGAACATTGGCTCTCATAGACACAACGGCACTGACGGCAGAAAAGCCCATGCTCGCCTGATAATGAGGCGCTGACAAGCACATCAAGCTAAGCCGCTGATTTCTATAGAAACCCGTTGGCCGTTTCTTGGCACAATTGAGTCGCCAACAACCCCAGCGTCATCAAGGCCCGCTCTGCCTCACGGTTCCAGGGGGTACCGCAGTTCAAACGAATGCAGTGGTTGAACTGCTCGGTGTTACTGAAAATCAGCCCTGGCGCGATACTGATGCCTTGTTGCAATGCCCGCACATGCAACTCCTGGGTATTGACCCGTCCCGGCAGGCTGACCCACAGGATGAAACCGCCGTTGGGACGGCTCATTTGCGTGCCTTCGGGGAAGTGCTGTTGCACCGCCAGCTGAAAGGCGCTGAGGTTCTTGCGGTACTCCTGGCGGATATAGCGCAGGTGCCGGTCATAGCCGCCGTTTTCCAGGTAGGCGGCAATGCCCATCTGCGTAACGCTGCACGCCGAGTGAGTGCTGAAGGTCTGGAGCCGCTGGATTTCCTGCTGGAATTTCCCCGCGATCATCCAACCGATGCGCACACCCGGCGACAACGTCTTGGAAAAGCTCGAACAGTAGATGACCCGGTCCAGCCGATCGTAGGCCTTGAGGGCCTTGGTGCGCCCCTGCTCGAACATCAGCTCGCCATAGATATCGTCCTCGACGATCTGGATGTCGAAGTCCGACGCCAGGCGCAGCAGTTGCTTTTGCCGCTCCTCGGGCATGGTGCCGCCGAGGGGATTACTCAGGCGCGTGGTCAGTACCAGCGCCTTGATCGACCACTGGTTGGCCGCCAACTGCAAGGCCTCCAGGCTCATGCCGGTGACCGGATCGCTGGGGATCTCGATGACCTTGAGGCCCAACAGATCCGCCAGTTGCAGCAAGCCGTAATAGGTCGGCGACTCAGCGGCGATCAAGTCCCCCGGCCGCGTCAGCACCCGCAAGGACATCTGCAGCGCGTCGACGCAACCGTGGGTGATCACCACCTCGGAAGGGTCCACCACGACACCGGCGTCGCGCATGCGAATCGCCACTTGGCGCCGCAACGGCTCGAAGCCCGGGCTGAACATGTAGCTGAACGCCCGTGGGCTGTGGAAACGCGTGACCTTGGCCAATTGCTGATGCAGGGCCCGGACAGGCAGGTAGTCGACACTCGGCACCGCCGCGCCCAGGGGGAACACCCCTTCGCGGCGCGACTCGACCAATACCTGCTGGATGATGCTGCTGCGCGTCACCAGCCCCGGGCGCTCTACCCGGGCGATGTCCGGTGTCGGTGCCGTCAGGGCCGGTGTCTGGTGCACGTAGTAGCCCGATTGCGGCCGCGCGCGAATCAGCCCCTGATCTTCAAGGTTCGCGTAGGCCTGCAACACCGTGGCATGGCTGACGTTGAGCTGCGAACTCATCTTGCGCACCGAAGGCACGCGTTCACCGGGCTGATACACACCGCGCCGGATGTCTTCAGCCAGCTGTTGCGCAATACGTTGATAGAGCAGGAGGTTGGTCATGACGCAGCACTCGATTTCACGGGCATTTTATTCTTGTCGGAAACGATACCGGAACAGTTTAGAAGTGTACTGGGACAGTTGCCAGATTACTCGACAGTACAGTGGAGTGACAGCTCTAACTGTACTCATCCTGCATCGATTAAAGGGCTAAAAAAACCCGGCGCCTGCTACAGGGGCCGGGTTTTCCAGTGACGCAACCCTTAGCGGGCGGCGCCGAGCTGGCCTTTTTCGTCGGAGAACACAATTTCAACGCGACGGTTCTGGGCCCGGCCCCGCTCGGAAGCGTTGACGTCCACCGGGTACTCATCACCGTAGCCTTCGACCTGGATGCGCTTTTCATCAATCCCCAGGTCCACCAGCACATCCGCGACCGCTTGCGCGCGATCGCGAGAGAGCTTGAGGTTTTCCTGCTTACCGCCCGTGCTGTCGGTATACCCCTCGATACGCACCACGCGCTTGGGATTGAGCTGCAAGAACTGCACAATCTTGAGCACCACCCGGTTGGCCGAGTTCTTCAGTTCCGCTTCGCCGGTGTCGAACAGCACGTCGCCCAGGGTCATTACCAGGCCGCGATCGGTCTGGGTGGTCGCCATCGCCATGATCTGTTCTTCAAGCCATTTGCCTTGCTGCTGCACACTCAGCAACTTGGATTCGCGCAGGGCCAACTGCAGGCGCTGACGCTCCAGTTCAAGCTTCGCCGCGCGCTCTTCGTTGAGCACCTGATTGCTGTGCTCCCGGGCGATCGCACTGTAGCGCTGGCTCAGGTAGGCGTAATGTTGCACATCCTCGCCGCTGCCCCAGTAGCTGGACAAACGATCGGCACGGGCCAGGGACTCCCCGGCGCGGATCACATCCCGAGGCGCGGCACGCAATACGTTGGCGTCTTCCTTGACCTTCTGGAAATCGGTGCTGGCCTGCTCGAGCGCCGCTTCGCTGCGTTGGCCGGCGCAGCCATACAAGCTGGCCAGGCCGGCGAGGACCAGACCGCCCAATACGTGGGAGTGCTTCATTGGGCATCCTCCCTCAGCTGTTTGCGCAAGCGCTTGATGCGGGTGTCGAGCACGTTCAGTTGCTCCTGGCTCTTGAGGGTCAGCACCTTCGCTTCGGCCAGGCGGGCGTCGAGTTCAGCCTGTTCGGCCCGCATGCGCGCCTTCTTGTAGGATTCGTCGGCCATGTTGGATTTGGCTCGGGCGAATTTTTCTTCAGCCAGTTTCAATTCGGGCACTTCATCGGCGGTGGCGCCAACGGCCCGGGCTTGCTGCAGTGCCTGTTCGGTCAGGCGGATCTGTTCATTCGGCGCCGGATCGGCTGCGCAGCCCGCCAGAGCCAGAACGGCCAGGGCAGCGAAAAGAGGTCGAATAGTCACTAATGTTCCCTACTGTTTTGGGGCACTGACAGGCGGCTGCAACTGTGTTTTCCAGCGTTCGAGATTGCGCTGCAACACAGCCTCCGTCAGACCGGACGCGGCCAATTCTGTCATCTTTTGCGCCAGCTGTCCGCGTAACCATGGGTCATTGCAGGCGGAGTTATGGGAAACCGCGAGGAACAGCCCGGGTTTGTCCACCGGTTGCGGTGCGGCTTGCAGGTCGTTGGCCATGCCCAGTGTCTGCGCCATCGCCAGACCCGAATAGCGACCCGCCAGGACATATTCCACCTCTCCCAACAGCAATTTCTGAAAGGCCTGGGTCAGATTGGGCGTGCGCACCAGGGACAATTGCTGCTCGGCAAAAACGCCAAATCCCTGGGTCATTCGGGATTTTTCCGACAAGGCACCGAGGTGACCATGAAGGTCCCCGGGCTGGTTGATGACCAGCGTCGAGTCCTTGCGGGTCCAGACCAGGTAATCGTTTTCCAGCAAGGGCGGGTGGACGTAATCCAGCGCTTCAAGCCCCGTGCTGCTCAGTGGCGCGTCGGTGAGCAGGTCCATGCGCCCACTGCGCACTTCATCCAGTGCCTGGGCGCGCTTGCCAGCGTAAAGCAGCTCGATCTTGATCCCCAGTTCGCCTGCCACTTGTGCCAGCAGGTCTGCGCCAGCGCCGATCAGGTGCTTGGGGTCCTGAGGGTCTTGCCAGAGGTAAGGCGGTGCGTCCGGGCTGCCGGTGGCGATCAGGCGTTCACATTTGCCCAACGCCAAGACGTCCGAAGATACCGTGGACAAGCCTAACAGTAGCGACAGCGCAGCGATGTAAAACCTGTCCATCTTTAATTCCTGTGCAGATACCGGTTGGAAAGCGGATGTCGCTCCGACAGTTATGATCTCTGTTCCTAAAGGGAAATGTCACGGGTACGGGCAACTATCGAAAACTCGAGACCTCACCATAGGGTAAGACGCCAGTCAAATACAAAAATGAGTCGCTGCATCTCAGGGGCTAACCCGAAACTTAACGCAACACCGAAAACACCTCCACTAATTAACACTCATCTACCCTGTAGATTTACTGAGTGGTCAACCCGGATCACGACCGGTTCCGACGTACTGCAAACAACAAAAAACATGAGGAAAAGAAAATGAACAATTCCTACCTTGATGTTCGGGATTTCGGTGCTATTGGCGATGGCATCACTGACGATGCCCTCGCCTTTCAACGGTGCTCCGATGCAGCTTTCCTTGAGAACAAAACCATCTCGGCGACGGGCCGGTTTCTAATAAAACAGCAAGTCCTGATTTACACCAATCTAGATTTTGCCAACGCTCATTTGATCATGGACTCAGGCGGCCTGGCGATCATGGAACATCCGGAGCAACGCAAGCAGCGGAGTTTTTCTGTCGCCAAGGGTGACTTTGCTCCCACGCATCTGATTTATCTGGGCACAGATCTCAGCGGCACACTGCCCAGCGATATCATTGATGAATATGCCGAAAGTTTTGTCGTAGTGTCCAGTGACGATACTTATATTTTCCGCAATGGCGACAGAAATGCGCCTCAAAAGAAAAGTACGGTCACGCTCATGACCAAATACGGTCGATTGGTCTATCCGTTGAGCTTTGATTACTCCAGGTCTGCAACGGTAACGATTAAATTACGCAAGCTTCCGCAAAGCAGATTGCAGATCAAGGCTCCCTCCATAGAGGTCAAGGGACCGGTCACCTTCCCGATTTTTCAAATAAATCGAGACCTGGTAGACGTGATCGGCTTACGTTGTATCTGCAAGACTTTTGACGATACTTACTATGCGCTCACCCGTTGCAGCGACTGTTACGATGTCTCCTTTTACGGGGTCAATCTTCCTGGATACGGGTGGCCGGCTTATCAGCCAGGAATTTCCCCGAAAGCCATCTATGACGTGATTCTCAATGCATGTTTAAAAATGAGCTTCTCCAACATCTCCGGAAATACCGGCTGGAAAACGATTGACGGCAATAATGTTCGTAATGTCAGCGTCGTTGATTCCGAACTGGAAGCTTTCCACTGTCATTTCAATGCTCAAGACATTCAGGTCAGAAATTGCGTCTTTCATGGAAAAGGCTGCTCATTTGGAACAGGCAGCGATGACTCAGTCATCGAGATCCTCGATTGCAAGTTCATGACACGTTCCTGGAGCGCCCTGGGCATGCGCACCGACTATGGAGAACTACGAGGGACGCTGATCGTAGAGAACTGCACCTTTCAGTTCGTAGATAAAGCACAGACGCGAACAACGTGCATACTGGTCCTTGACGACAGCGCAATAAGACTGATGGATCAACCTGAAACCTACGCACTACCTTCGAATATTCTTATTAGAAATATAAAAATCTTCAGCAAACAGGCCTGCGAACTGATCAGTTTCCCCACTGAGGATCACTATAACAACCAACGCAAACTACTCCCTCCGAGAAATATCAATATCAGCGGCGTAGACGCCACGACAGCGCAAGGCGGTATCTCATTCGATTATGCCTTCCTTCCATTCAATGGTGCCGATTCCGACGTCGTCAATATCAGGCTTGAAAAAATAAGAATGCCACCATCGCGCGGTTTTATATTGCGCGTTGGCGCAGCGGACACTCGCCAGAGCAAAGTGCATTTTTGCCTGAAAGTGATCGATGTCGACGCAGTCTATGGCTTCTTGATGGGCAGCAGAAAATCGGAGATTCATATTCGCGACTCCAGCGCCAGCCGTCTCAGATGCTATTGGGGTGGGCACGCCCAGCTAAAAAGCTTGAGCCTCGAGAATGTGGTCGTGAAGTTTGGAAGCAACTACAACGATAACGATATTTCCCTGGACACCCCTCAAGTGGGATTCGTCAGTGTCGTTGACTGCGTCTTCGACGCGTCTGCCTATAAAGCGGCCACAGGGAACACCTTGAGCCTGGGTAGCTCAACCGCTCATCGATCGAGCAACAACGTTGCGATCGAATGCTACGGCAGCCATGACAATGAGAACTTCAATAGCCTCGGAAGAAAGCCAATTATCCCTGGCCTGGGACGCCCGTCGAACTACACGGTTGGGCCCGACGGTCTCCTGGTCAGAAACTGGCCCTGAGATCCACTACACGCCCCGTTGAACAGGCATAAAAAATCCGATGCCACGATCTGGCATCGGATTTTTCAGGGAGCCCAGCGTCTACTTGGACAAGCAGTAGCAAAGGCAAAAAACCGGGCTCCTTCCTGAAGTGAAGAGGCCGGATTAGACCAGCTTCTCCAGCTCAGGGATGGCTTCGAACAGGTCCGCTACCAAGCCATAGTCAGCCACCTGGAAGATCGGCGCTTCTTCGTCCTTGTTGATCGCAACGATCACCTTGGAGTCCTTCATGCCGGCCAGGTGCTGGATCGCGCCGGAGATACCGACAGCGATGTACAGCTGTGGCGCAACGATCTTGCCGGTCTGGCCGACCTGCATGTCGTTGGGTACGAAACCTGCGTCGACCGCCGCGCGGGAAGCGCCGACAGCAGCACCCAGCTTGTCGGCCAGGGCGTACAGATGCTTGAAGTTGTCACCGTTCTGCATGCCACGGCCGCCGGAAACGACGATCTTGGCAGCGGTCAGTTCAGGACGATCGGACTTGGCCAGTTCTTCGTTGACGAAGCTGGAGATGCCAGCGTCGTGGGCAGCGCCTACGGCTTCGATGGCAGCCGAGCCACCTTCGGCGGCCACCGGGTCGAAACCGGTGGCGCGGACGGTGATGACCTTGACCGATGCGTTCGATTGCACGGTGGCAATGGCGTTACCGGCGTAGATCGGACGCTTGAAGGTGTCGGCGCTTTCTACCGAGATGATCTCGGAGATCTGGTCGACGTCCAGCGCAGCGGCAACGCGCGGCAGGATGTTTTTGCCGTTGGAAGTGGCGGCTGCCAGGATGTGGCTGTAGCCCTTGCCCAACTCGGCTACCAGCGGTGCGATGTTCTCCGGCAACTGGTGTGCATAGGCGGCGTTGTCGGCCGACAGCACTTTTGCCACGCCAGCGATTTTCGCAGCGGCTTCGGCAACGGCGCTTGCGCCCTGCCCGGCCACCAGGACGTGCACATCGCCACCGATTTTGGCGGCAGCAGCAACGGTGTTCAGCGTGGCCGGAGCCAGCACCTTGTTATCGTGTTCGGCGATTACCAAGATAGTCATGTTTAGATTACCTTCGCTTCGTTTTTCAGTTTCTCGACCAGTTCAGCCACCGACTTGACCTTGATGCCCGCGCTGCGTGCAGCCGGCGCTTCGACTTTGAGGGTCTTGTTGGTGGAGGCGGTGGAAACGCCCAAAGCGTCAGGCGTCAGCACTTCAAGCGGCTTCTTCTTGGCTTTCATGATATTTGGCAGGGACGCGTAGCGCGGCTCGTTCAAACGCAGGTCAGTGGTGACGATGGCCGGCAGTTTCAGGGAAACGGTCTGCGCGCCGCCGTCGATCTCGCGCGTCACGGCAACGCTGTCGCCGGACACTTCGACTTTGGACGCGAAGGTGCCCTGACCGTAGCCGCTCAATGCCGCGAGCATCTGGCCGGTCTGGTTGTTGTCGCTGTCGATGGCTTGCTTGCCGAGGATCACCAGCGATGGCTGTTCCTTGTCGACAACGGCCTTGAGCAGCTTGGCCACGGCCAGGGAAGTCAGGTCTTCGGCGGATTCGACGAGGATGGCGCGATCGGCACCCAATGCCAGCGCGGTGCGCAGTTGTTCCTGGGCGGTGGTCGGGCCGATGGAGACGACGACGATTTCCGTTGCCACGCCCTTCTCTTTCAGGCGTACGGCTTCTTCCACGGCGATTTCGCAGAAAGGGTTCATCGACATCTTGACGTTGGCGAGGTCGACGCCGGAGTTGTCCGCCTTGACGCGAACCTTGACGTTATAGTCGACCACTCGTTTGACAGCTACAAGAACCTTCATGGATTCCTCGTTACTCTCCGGTGAAAAAAAGTCGCCTAGGCGAACCTGGCGGTTGATGCTCATGGGCGCAAGGGCACCTCTAAAAACGCCGGCATGAACCACACATGACCCTGCTCACGGAGTGAAGACCATTCGTCAGTGATGACCGATGAGTCATTCATTATCGCGGCGTGTAAACTGCGCCTCGGAACCGCGCAATACGTCACTTTGTGCTGCCTTCGCCCTGTCTTTAGAGGTGCTCTTGAAACCAACAGTCAGCCTACGGCGAGCGCAAAACCGCCCGTATCTTGACCGGAACACCTATTCCGGTCAATACGGCAAAATGGCCAGTCATAAGCCGTACGTCAGTGATTTATCTGGGCTGCGGCAATTTCAAACAAACGTTTGTATTGGACCCTGAGAGTGGTGTAGATATAATGCGCCGCTTAAGAGAGACCCGCGGTTCATCCATTGTCGCTTTCGTCGCTTTTCGCGAAGGAAACAACGGATGCAACGCCAAACCTCCAATTAGAAAAACTGTGAGCCTTGAGTAGGAGATAGCCTGTGGAACGCGAATACATGGAATTCGACGTGGTCATCGTCGGTGCCGGCCCCGCTGGCCTGTCTGCCGCTTGCCGACTGAAACAGAAGGCCGCCGAAGCCGGTAAGGAAATCAGCGTCTGCGTGGTCGAAAAAGGTTCCGAAGTCGGTGCGCACATCCTCTCCGGCGCGGTGTTCGAGCCCCGCGCCCTGAACGAACTGTTCCCGGACTGGAAAGAACTCGGCGCACCGCTGAATACGCCTGTCAAACGCGATGACATTTATGTCCTGAGAAACGCCGAGGCCGCGAGCAAAATCCCTGACTTCTTCGTGCCCAAGACCATGCACAACGAAGGCAATTATATTATTTCCCTGGGCAACCTGTGCCGCTGGCTGGCCCAGCAGGCCGAGAACCTGGGCGTGGAAATCTACCCGGGCTTCGCCGCCCAGGAAGCGCTGTTCGACGAAAACGGCGTGGTGCGCGGGATCATCACCGGCGACCTGGGTGTCGACCGTGAAGGTCACCCGAAGGAAGGCCTCTACACCCCCGGCATGGAGTTGCGTGGCAAATACACGCTGTTCGCCGAAGGCTGCCGTGGTCACATCGGCAAGCAGCTGATCAAGCGTTTCAACCTGGACAGCGAGGCCGACGCCCAGCACTACGGCATCGGCCTGAAGGAAATCTGGGAAATCGACCCGGCCAAGCATCAACCCGGCCTGGTGGTGCACACCGCTGGTTGGCCGCTGGACATCATGGGCACCGAGAACACCGGCGGCTCCTTCCTCTATCACCTGGAAAACAACCAGGTGGTGGTCGGCCTGATTATCGACCTGTCCTACAGCAACACCTTCCTTTCGCCGTTCGACGAGTTCCAGCGTCTCAAGCATCACCCGGTGCTCAAGCAGTACCTGGAAGGCGGCAAGCGCGTCAGCTACGGCGCCCGTGCCATCTGCAAGGGCGGCCTGAACTCGTTGCCGAAAATGGTCTTCAAGGGCGGCGCGCTGATCGGTTGCGACCTCGGCACCCTGAACTTCGCCAAGATCAAGGGCAGCCACACCGCCATGAAATCCGGCATGCTCGCTGCCGAGGCCGTGGCCGATCGCCTGTTCGCCGAGTCCGAAGGCGGTGATGAACTGACCGCCTACGTCGACAACTTCAAGAACAGTTGGCTGTACGAAGAACTGTTCGCCAGCCGCAACTTCGGCGCGGCGATCCACAAGTACGGCGCGATCGTCGGCGGTGGTTTCAACTGGCTCGACCAGAACATCTTCGGCGGCAAAATACCGTTCACCCTGCACGACAACAAGCCGGACTATGCCTGCCTCAAGCTGGCCGCCGATTGCAAGAAGATCGATTACCCGAAACCGGACGGCAAGCTCAGCTTCGACAAACTCAGCTCGGTGTTCATCTCCGGTACCAACCATGAAGAAGAACAACCCTGCCACCTGAAGCTGACCGACCCGAGCATCCCGATCGGCAAGAACCTGCCGCTGTACGACGAACCAGCCCAGCGCTACTGCCCGGCTGGCGTGTACGAAGTGGTGACCAAGGAAGACGGCGAGAAGCGCTTCCAGATCAACGCCCAGAACTGTGTGCACTGCAAGACCTGTGACATCAAGGATCCTGCGCAGAACATCACCTGGGTATCCCCGGAAGGCGCTGGCGGGCCGACTTACCCGAACATGTAAGCCGACACGCTGAACATCGAGGCTCCCGCAATGGGGGCCTTTTTGTTGCCTGCCATCCAAGGAACACCGCAACCCAATATGGGAGCGGGCTTGCTCGCGATGACGGCAGCCCATTCAACCTTGATGCAAGCTGAACCGCCGCTATCGCGAGCAAGCTCGCTCCCACAGAGAACATCGCAGGATCAGGCGGCGCGCTCTTCTCCGGGGTTGCGCTCGAAGTAGCGCTTGTACTCCCGACTGAACTGCGACGGGCTCTGATACCCCACGTGATGCGCCACCTGGGCCACACCCATGCCGTCGATGAGCAGCAGCCGCTGGGCCTTGAGCAAACGCAAGCGCTTGAGGTACTGCACTGGCGAGAGCAAGGTGCTGCGCTTGAAATGTTCATGAAAGGTCGATGCGCTCATGTTCGCGCAACTGGCCAGTGTCTCGACGTTCAGCGGCTCGGTGAAATGCGCATGCAGATGGCTCAGCGCCGCGGCAATCCGAGCGAATTGCCCATGCTGCTCCACCAGCGCCCGCAATACGTCGGCCTGAGGCCCGCGCAACGCGACGAACAGCAATTCCCGCAGCCGCGCCTGGCCCATGACCTGGCACTCCAACGGATCGTGCAAGCAGTGCAACAGTCGCTCGACACACCCTCGCATAGCACCATCGAGCGCGGCGCTGGTCATGGATTCAGGCGTCTGCGCCGCCAGGCTTCGCCCCGGCGCCAGCCCCATGGCCAGCACCAATTCCCCCAACATCGCCCGATCGATCGCCACGGAAATCCCGAGCAACGGAGCATCGGGCATGGCATAGGTTTCGCACTCGAACGGCACCGGCAGCGCCTGGATCAGGTAGTGCCCGGCGCCGTACTCCAGCGTGCGCGGTCCCAGGTAAGCCAGCTTGCTGCCTTGGGCAATGATCACCAGGCTTGGCTCGTAGAGCTGCGGACCACGGGCGATGTCCTCGCTGCACCGCAGAACTTGTACCCCAGGCAGCGAGGTCGGGATAAAACCGTCACGGGTCGCCAGAGGTTCGATCAGCGAAACCAGCGCCGCGTTGGCATCGAGATGGCGGGTCAACAACATGATGAAAACTTCACGAAATAAGGGATGGGAACATCATCGCAGGTCTGGCGTCACATAGAACCAATTCACGGCCAAGGTCGGAGGATTAGGCATGACACCCGTAGGAATCGTCATCGCCGAATATCGCCATGGCTACCAGAATAGATCGCCTCACCACCGTTCACTGCTTCACTGCTTAGCGAGGTCCATTATGTACACCGCCATCGGATATGCCGCTCAATCACCCACCGCCCCCCTCGCCCCCATGAAGTTCGAGCGCCGCAGCCCGCGAGCCGACGATGTGGCGATCGACATTCTCTACTGCGGCGTCTGTCACTCCGACATCCATCAGGCCCGCAATGAATGGGGCATCGCCGTTTACCCGCTGATGCCCGGCCATGAAATCATCGGCAAAGTCACCGCCGTCGGCGCGGACGTCACCCGCTATAAAGTCGGCGATCTGGTGGGCGTTGGCTGCATGGTCGACTCCTGCCGCGAGTGCGAAGCGTGTCACGCCGACCTGGAGCAATACTGCTACCAAGGCATGACCCAGACCTACGCCAGCCCGGATCGCATCAGCGGCGGCCACACCATGGGCGGTTACTCCAACAGCATCGTGGTCAAGGAGCACTTTGTGCTGCGCATCCCGGCAGCACTCGACCCGGCCAGTGCCGCGCCGATTCTCTGCGCGGGCATCACCACCTACTCGCCGCTCAAGCACTACGGCGTGAAGGCCGGCGACAAGGTCGGCGTGCTGGGCATGGGCGGACTCGGCCACATGGGCATCAAGTTCGCCAAGGCCATGGGCGCAGAAGTGACGCTGTTCACCCGCTCGGCCAGCAAGGCCGAAGAAGCCCGTCGCCAGGGCGCCGACCATGTGATCGTGTCCACTGACGCCGAGCAGATGGCCGCTGCGGCCGGACGTTTCCACTTCCTGCTGGACACCATTCCGGTGCAGCACGACCTGAACCCCTACCTCGGTACACTGCGGTTCGACGGTGTACACATCCTGGTGGGCCTGGTCGAGCCGATCGATCCGCCAGTCCATGCGGCCAACTTGATCATGGGCCGTCGCGTCCTGGCCGGCTCGTTGATCGGCGGTATCGCCGAAACCCAGGAAGTGCTGGACTTCTGCGCTGAACACAACATCAGCTGCGACATTGAAATGCTCGACATCCGCCAGATCAACGAGGCCTACAGCCGCATGATCGCCGGGGACGTGAAGTACCGCTTCGTCATCGACATGGCGACGCTCAAGGCCTGACGTTCGTCAGACCTTGGCGCCCAGCTCCGCCGACAGCCGGGCTGTGACCCCTTTGACCAGGGGAATCAGCTCGGCCATTTTTTCCAGCGGCATGTACGGCACGGTGCTGGCGATGCTGATACCGGCGACGATACGCTTGCCGGCGTCACGGATCGGCGCCGCCACACAGCGAATCGACGGTTCGTTGTCTTCCAGGTCGAAGGCATAGCCCCCCCCTACGTATTCCAGCATCCGTTGCTGGAACTGTTCCCAGGATTGCTCCTGATGCTGGGGCCAGAACTGATGCTTCCCACCCGCCGGCAGGCTGATTTCATACAGCCGCTTCCATTGTTCCTGAGTGTCATCAAGCATCAGCGCCTTGCCGATCCCGGTGCGTGCCAACGGCATGCGATGGCCCACGCGCGAGCGCATTTCCGGGCCGTTACGCCCCGGATTCTTCAGCAGGTACAAGACTTCGTCGCCCTCGCGAATCGCCAGGTGAACGGTGTCCCCGGTCAACGCCGACAGCTCGTCCAGGTACGGTCCCGCCAGGCTCACCAGTGGCAGTTCTTCCCGGGCCTGGAAGCCCAGCTCGATCAACTTCGGCCCCAGCAGGTAACCCACTTGCGGCACCACGCGCAGGTAACGTTCGTCCACCAGGCAACTGGCCAAGCGATGGGTGGTGCTGCGGGTAGTGCCGATCAGCCGGGCGATTTCCTTCAAGTCACGGGCGCCGCTGGCGACCGCCTGGACGACGCCCAGACCACGCAGCAATGTCTGCGTGCCTGTCGGCGCGGCGTCCTTGGTGATTTTTGGATCGTCTTGCTGCATAGCCGGCCTTCAACAGTGAGCGGGGAACGGGCGGCATTATGGTCGCCCGCCCCGTCGGACTACAACTCGATGCGCTCGACCTTCCCGACCAGCAGGATGTAGGACAGCGCGCCAGCCAATGCCAGGACAGAGATATAGGTAATGGCCGGGGCGAACGAATCGCCGCTGGCGAGGAAGCCAATCACGATCGGCGTGGCGATGGCCGCCAGGTTACCGATGAAGTTGAACACCCCGCCGGTCAACCCGAGCAATCGTGCCGGCGCCAGGGTCGACACCAGCGACCAGGTGATCGACGCCAGGCCATTGCCAAAGAACGCCAGGGCCAGGAAAGCGATCACCAGCGGCGTCGACTCGACAAAGTTGGCACCGATGATCGAGGTGGAAATCAGCAGCCCGCCAATGATCGGCAGCTTGCGCGCGAACCCCACGGTGGCGCCGCGACGAATCAACCAGTCGGAGAAGAACCCGGAGCACAGCACGCCGACAAACGCCGCGAGGAACGGCAACGACGCCAGCAAGCCGGACTTGATGAAGTCCATGCCGCGATACTTCACCAGATAGGTGGGGAACCACGTCAGGAAAAACCACAGCGTGGAGTTGAGGCAGAACTGCCCCAGGTAGATGCCCCACAACTTGCGTTGCGTCAGGACGATGCCTAGGTCGGACCAACTGAATTTCGCCTTGACCTTGGCGGTATCGGCCTGGATATCCACCAGCCCGCCGCCCTCGCGGATCAGCTCGATTTCAGCGGCGTTGGCGCCTTTGAAATCCCGGGGCTCGCGATACACCGCGTACCAGATCACCGCCCAGAGAATACCCACCGCGCCCGTGGCCACAAACACCATGTGCCAGCCGAAGGCGTGTTGCAGCCAGGCCAATACCGGCGTCAGGAAGGCCAGCCCGACAAACTGCCCGGAGGTGTAGAAACCGATGGCCGTGGCCCGCTCGCGCTCGGGAAACCAGGTGGTCACCACACGGCTGTTGATCGGATAAGCCGGTGCTTCCAGGGCTCCGACCGCCATGCGCAGTACGAACAAGGCAATGAAGCTGGCGGCGAACCCCAGCATCACCGTGGCCACCGACCACAACAGCAATGCCACGCTATAGAGAATGCGCGGCGGCACCCGATCCACCAGCCAGCCACCGGGAATCTGCATGGCGGCGTAGGTCCAGCCGAACGCCGAGAAAATCAGCCCGACGTGGATCGGGTCGATGCCCAGGTCGCTGGTCAGCGCAGGAGCGGCAATGGACAGGTTGCTGCGATCCAGGTAATTGATCACCACGGTGATGAACAGCAGGACCATGATGAAAAAACGCTTGCGGCTGGGCGTCACCAACGACGCTTGCGCGCTCAGGGTGTGCGCTTGCATGTGAGGTGCCTCTTTTTATGTTTATTGAGGAGTCGAGCACGTCCGATCGTTCCCACGCTCTGCGTGGAAACGCCTCTACGGACGCTCTGCGTTCGGCTCTTGAGGGACGCGGAGCGTCCCGGGCTGCGTTCCCACGCAGAGCGTGGGAACGATCAAACCGCGTGAGTCAGGCGTGACTCACCACTCGGCAAAACTGCCATCGGCATGGCGCCAGATCGGGTTGCGCCAGCGGTGGCCGATGGCCGCGCGTTCGATGACGTATTCCTCGTTGATCTCGATGCCCAGGCCCGGGCCGTTGGGAATTTTCACGAAGCCTTTGTCGTAGTCGAACACCTGTGGATCCTTGATGTAATCCAGCAGGTCGTTGCTCTCGTTGTAGTGGATGCCCAGGCTTTGCTCCTGGATGAACGCGTTGTAGCAGACCGCATCCAGTTGCAGGCACGCCGCCAGGGCGATGGGCCCCAGCGGGCAGTGCAGCGCCAGCGCCACGTCGTAGGCCTCGGCCATGTTGGCGATCTTGCGGGTTTCGGTGATGCCGCCGGCGTGGGATGCATCGGGCTGGATGATGTCCACGTAGCCCTCGCTGAGCACCCGCTTGAAGTCCCAGCGGGAAAACAACCGCTCGCCCAGGGCAATCGGGGTGCTGGTCAGCGGCGCCAGTTCCTTGAGGGCTTCATAGTTTTCGCTGAGCACCGGCTCTTCGATGAACATCAACTTATAGGGGTCGAGTTCCTTCATCAGCACCTTGGCCATCGGCTTGTGCACCCGGCCATGGAAGTCCACGCCAATACCGACGTTCGGCCCGACCGCATCGCGCACTGCCGCCACGTTGGCCAGGGCCAGGTCGACTTTCTCGAAGGTGTCGAGGAACTGCAGCTCTTCGGTGCCGTTCATCTTCACTGCGGTGAAGCCCCGCGCCACCGCCTCTTTCGCCGCGCGAGCGGTGTCCGCCGGCCGGTCGCCGCCGATCCACGAATACACACGGATCTTGTCCCGCACCTGGCCGCCCAGCAGGTCGCTGACCGACACGCCCAGGGCCTTGCCCTTGATGTCCCACAGCGCCTGGTCGATGCCGGCCAGGGCGCTCATGTGAATGGCCCCGCCGCGGTAGAAGCCGCCGCGATAGAGCACGGTCCAGATGTCTTCGATGTTGCGGGGGTCTTTGCCGATCAGGTAGTCGGACAACTCCTCGACGGCAGCCGCCACCGTGTGGGCACGGCCTTCGACCACGGGCTCGCCCCAACCGGTCACGCCCTCGTCGGTCTCGACCTTGAGGAAGCACCAGCGCGGCGGAACGATAAACGTGGTCAGCTTGGTGATTTTCATCTTGTTGTCTCTCTTGTCAGATGCAGCGCACAGGGCGCTGGAAAAGTCTTCAGTTCAAGGCGTTCCATGCGGCCACGTAGGCCTTGGCGCGCACCGCCACTTCATCCGCTGTCAGGCCCGGCTTGAACAATCCGGAACCGAGGCCGAAACCCTTGACGCCGGCTTCGACGAACACCGCCATGTTGTCTGGTGTAATCCCGCCCACCGGCACCAGCACGGTCCCGGCCGGCAGCACCGCGAGCCAGGCCTTGACCACCGCCGGACCCATTTGCTCGGCGGGAAACATCTTCAGCACATGGGCGCCTTCGGCCAGTGCGGCAAAGGCTTCGGTGGGCGTGGCGACGCCTGGCGACAGGTACAAGCCCGCCGCTTTCGCCGCACGCAGCACATTCGGATCGCTGTGGGGCATGACGATCACCTGGCCACCGGCGGCTTTCACCTGTTCCACCTGTTCCGGCGTCAGCACGGTGCCGGCACCGATCAGGCAATCGGCGGGCAAAGTACTGCGCAGGATGCGAATACTTTCGTACGGCTCAGGGGAATTGAGCGGTACTTCGATGACACGAAATCCGGCGCTGTACAGGACCTCGCCAATGGCCGCCGCCTCTTCGGGACGCAGGCCACGCAGGATCGCGATCAGCCCGTTGTGCGCCAGTGCTTGTGTGAGCATGTCAGACCTCCAGTCAGGTTCAGGGGGCGGTGGAGTCGAGCAACCCGGCCGCCACTGCCAGTTGCCACAAACCGCGTTCGGTGGCCTGTTCGGCCAGGACCACCCGGGCGAAGCCGCAGGCGTCGAGGGCCCGTTGATAACGGACACAGAGTTGGGAATTGCCAATCAGCACCACCGTTGGCAGGTGCAGGCTGTCGCGGCGTCGGCGTTGTACTTGGGCCAGCGCCGTCAGCTCATGGCCGATCAACAGGCCCGAGAGGTAGTCCGCTTGGGCGCTGGCGCCCAACTCGCCGGTCAAGCCCAGGCTGCGGGCGCTGAACACGGTGGACAACGGGCCGATCTGGCCGTCCACCGACAACGCCACTTGCACGCCGCGATCAAAGGCCGCGCCATCGAAGGTCGCACTCCGTCGCTGGGTGCGGCCGAGAATGCTGTGGTCACTGAGCACGGCAAAGATCTCGCCGGTCATGAAGGTATCGAAATGCACGATGCAGCCATCGGTCACTTCCACCCATTTCGAGTGGCTACCGGGCAGGCCGATCAGCACCGCTTCGTCCGGCAGGCTGTGCAAGGCACCGAGCACTTGGGTTTCTTCGCCGCGCATGACATTGGGCAAGCGCGAACGCTGAATCACGCCTGGCACGATGTGCACATCGACACCGCGAAGGCTGCGAACGGTTTGTAGGGAATGTCCGAGATTGGCGACGTTGGCGGGGGTGTCGCAGTACGGCGCTTCACGCCAGCCCTGAGCGCTGCCGACCATGCCGCAAGCAATGACAGGCAAGCCCGGTTGGGCATCGAGCCAGTCCCCGCAGGCCTCGTCGAAGGCCAATTCAAAACCGTCGATGCACGCCCGGCCGGCCACGTCTCGCGGCCCGGCTGGCAACTGCATGATCCCCGACGACAGCGAACGCTGCTCGAGCACCTCGCCACCGGCTGCGAGTTTGTAAGCCCGTAATGAGGTGGTCCCCCAATCGAGCGCGATCAATTGCGCCTGCATCCGCTTCACCTGTTTTGTTTTTTGGCAGTGAGTGAGACGGACTATAAACCTGGGGGCAATTAAATCTCAATATATAAATATCACTCCCATATATTGGGATGAAAATGCATCACCTATAAAGCTAATCGCCATCCGCCCAAGACCCTGCTACGTTTTCTGACCGGACGCCAAACAACTAGGGAAAAAGTGATGGGACAACCGCTGAAAATCCTCGGCCGAACGTCTTCGATCAACGTCAGAAAAGTGCTGTGGACCTGCCAGGAACTGGACATCGCCTACGAGCGCGAAGATTGGGGCATCGGTTTTGCCTCGACCCAGGACCCGGCGTTCCTGGCCTTGAATCCCAATGCCCAGGTGCCGGTGATCATTGATGAGAACGGCGTGTTCTGGGAATCCAATACCATTTGCCGCTACCTGGTGGGCAAACATGGGCCCAGCGACCTGCTACCTGTCGAGCCTGCCGCCCGGGCGCGAATCGAACAGTGGATGGACTGGCAAGCCACAGAGCTCAACCCGTCCTGGGGCTACGCCTTCCACGCCCTGGTGCGCAAGAATCCGGACTTCCAGGACCCGCAGCGCATCGCCGCCGGCATCAAGGGCTGGAACGAGAAGATGGGGTTGCTGGAGCAGCAGTTGAACCGCACCGGCGCCTACGTGGCAGGTACGGCGTTTTCCCTGGCGGACGTGCTCATCGGCCTGTCCGTACACCGGTGGCGCCAGGCGCCCATGGAGCGTCCCGACTATCCGGCCGTGGCGGCCTACTGCAAACGCCTAGAGCAACGATCGGGGTTTGCCGAGTACGCGTCTGCCGCACACTCATGAAGTGCTCAGTGGCCGTTAGCGAAATCCCGTAGCACCTTGCCGTCCATTCGGTAGCGCACCCATTCTTCCTGGGGTTGCGCGCCGAGGGATTTGTAGAACTCGATGGCCGGCGTGTTCCAGTCCAGCACGCTCCATTCGAAGCGACCGCAATCGTTGTCGCAGGCGATCTTCGCCAGGTGGCGCAACAGCGTCTTGCCCGCCCCGCCACCGCGCTGCTCAGGCGTGATGTACAGGTCTTCGAGGTACAGGCAGTTGCTGCCCAGCCAAGTGGAATAACTGAAGAAAAACACCGCGAAACCAATCGGCACGCCATCACGCAGGCAGATCAACCCGTGGGCGGTCGCGCCTTCGCTGAACAGGCTGCGCTCGATGTCGGCCACACTGGCGATGACTTCGTGGCGGGCCTTTTCGTAATCGGCCAACTCGGTGATGAAGGCAAGGATTTGAGGCGCATCGCTGGGTTGCGCAGGACGGATCTTGATCGACATGAACAGGCCTTGTAGCCAATTGAAAGCGCCATACTAAGCCGCTGCGCGACGCTCGTCACATACCGATCCAACTATTTGATCGCCGACGCGAGCTTCTTTCAAAAGTGCCATTCGTCGCGCCCAAGGCACCAACTCCAAACCACCACGGCCCAAGATCAGGCAAGCATTCTGAAAAATGGAGGCGACACCATGATCACTTCAAGGCTGACTGCATTCACACTCGCCACGCTGCTGTCTTCGGTGGCTTTCGCGGCGTCCACTTCCGGCACCGGCCCCACCGACCCGGTACAGGCGCCCAATTCTCCAGCCACGCAAGGCCTGCCCAAGTTGAATACCGACGGCACCGGCGGCGCCCTGAACAATGGCCAGCCACCTGCCACCGGCACCGATCCCCGCGTGCAGGGTAATGACATGGGGCGCCAGGGCGGCATGAATACACCTGACTCCACCGCTCCTGACAACGCCGAGACCGGCGTGGGTTCGAAAACCACGACCGGTGGCTCAGGCTCCGAAGGTGGCGCTGCCAGCCAGTAAGCAGCCTCTGCCCGGACACTTGAGGAGGAAAAATCCCATGCCTCGTGGAAGCAAAGACAAATACACCGCCGAGCAAAAACGCAAGGCCGAGCACATTGAAAAGAGTTACGAGAAAAAAGGCGTGTCGGAGAACGAAGCCGAGGCACGGGCCTGGGCGACGGTGAACAAGCAGTCCGGTGGCGGCGAACGTTCCGGTGGTTCGGGGAAGACTAAACCGGCTGTGGAAAAGAAAACCGACCGCAAGGAATCGGCCCGACGCGCCGCCAAGACCCGCGAAGGCCACCCGCGTAGCAGCAAGGCCTCCCATGGGACCCAGACGGTGGACAGCCTGATGAAGGAGGCCCGGGCGAAAAACATTCCCGGACGGTCGAAGATGCGCAAGCAGGAGTTGGTCGAAGCGTTGCGCAAAGCGGGGTGATTGTCGGCGTCAGGGAGGACGCCATCGCGCATAGGATCGGCGGTGTGTCGCGATGTTGTGTCGAACACAAAAACCTGTGGGAGCGGAGCTTGCTCGCGAAAGCGCTGGGTCAGCTTGCATCAATGCCGAATGTGCCACCGCCTTCGCGGGCAAGCCCCCTCCCACATAGGTTCGGCGCTGTGCCGCGATGTTGTGCCGGACACAAAAACCTGTGGGAGCGGGCTTGCTCGCGAAAGCGGTGGGTCAGCTTGCATCAATGCCGAAGTGCCACCGCCTTCGCGGGCAAGCCCGCTCCCACATTGTTGGGTCTGCATCAGGTCAAAAAAACGGGCTTGCCCGTGCGCAGCCCGGCCGACGCAAGCTTCAGCGCTGCTTCAACCGGTCGATCACCACCGCCAGCAACAGGATCGAGCCGCGGATGACGTATTGATAGAAGGTGTCGATGTTCTTCAGGTTCATCGCGTTTTCGATGATCGCCAGAATCAGCACGCCCGCAATGACATGGCGAATCATGCCGATGCCACCGCTCAACGACACCCCACCCAGCACGCACGCCGAGATCACGGTCAATTCGAAGCCCTGGCCGATCATCGGCTGGCCCGAGGTCATGCGCGACGCCAGGATGACCCCGGCCAAGGCGCCGATCAAGCCATGTACGGCGAAGATGATGATCTTGGTGCGATCAACGTTCACCCCTGCCAACAACGCCGCTTCCTGGTTGCCACCGATGGCCATGGTGTTGCGCCCGTAGGTGGTGTAGTTCAGCAGCCAGCCGAAAAACAGGAAGCAGACGATGGTGATCAGGATCGGCACCGGCACGCCGAACAATTGGCCGTTGCCGAACACGAAGAACGATTCCTGCGAGACACCCACCGCCTTGCCGTTGGCAAAGATGTAGGCCAGGCCACGGACGATCTGCATCGTCGCCAGGGTGGTGATCAAGGCGTTGACCCGTAGCTTGGCGATGACGATGCCGTTGATCAGGCCGACGATCAGCCCCATCGCCAGCGCCGCGCTGACGCCGAGGAACACGCTGTTGGTGTCGCGCATCACCACCGCCGCGACCACGCCGGCACAGGCAATCACCGAACCGACCGACAAGTCGAAGTGCCCGGACGCCAGGCAATACAACATGGTGCACGCGGCGATGCCGGTGGTGGAAATCGCCAGGCCCAGGCCGCGCATGTTCAACGGCGACAGGAAGTTGTCGATCATCAAGGTGCAGAGCACGAAGATACCGATGGCCGCCAGCAGCATGACCCAGTCATCCAGGAAACGGCGCAAGTCCAGGGGTTTGCGTGCCGTTGGCAGTGCATTGTTTTGAATGGTCATGATTTACCTCTCAGTTCGCCGCGTCGGCAACGCGTTGGCGCGGCAGCGCCAGTTGCAGCAAGTTGGATTCGTTGGCCTGGTCACGCGACAGCTCGCCGCGCATGGCCCCTTCGCAAAGCACCAGGATTCGGTCGGAAATGCCCATCACTTCCATCAGGTCGCTGGACACCACAATCACCGCGATGCCATCGGCCGCCAGGTTGTGGATAATCTGGTAGATCTCGGCCTTGGCGCCGATATCGATGCCACGGGTCGGTTCGTCCAGCAGCAGGACTTTCATCGGCATCGACAGCCAGCGACCGAGAATCGCCTTCTGCTGATTGCCGCCGGACAGGTACATGATTTTCTGGCTGGCCGCCGGGGTCTTCACCTTCAGCGACTTGATCTGCTTGTCGGCATTGCCCCGCTCCCAGTCGCCGCGCAGCAGGCAGCCGAGCGCGGAATGAGCCGGACGGGCACTGATGTTGATGTTCTCACCCACGCTGCCCAGCGGGATGATGCCTTCCTTCTTGCGATCCTCCGGGCACAGCAGCACGCCAGCGGCGATGGCATCCCGGGGCGAACGCAGCTTCAATTCCTTGCCGTGCAGCACGAGACTTCCCTCGCTCTGGCGCTCCAGGCCACTGAGCATGCGAAACAGCTCGGTACGACCGGCACCGACCAGCCCGAACAATCCAAGGATTTCACCCTTGTGCACCTGGAAACTCACCGGCTCGCGCAGGCCCGGCCCCAGCAGGCCCTTCACCTGCAGCGCCACATCGCCGCGCGCCCGAGGGCGGTAATCATAGATGTCCTGGATATCGCGACCGACCATGCACGTGACCAACTGATCGTGGGTCAGCTCATTCATGTTTTCGAAGGTCCGGACATAACGACCGTCCTTGAATACCGTCACCGCGTTACAGATACGGAACACTTCTTCCATGCGGTGGCTGACGTACAGCACCACTTTGCCCTCGTCGCGCAAGCGAGCGATGATCGCCATCAAACGGTCGATTTCCCGAGCCGACAGGCTACTGGTGGGTTCGTCGAAGGCAATGACGTGGGCGCCACGGGACAAGGCCTTGGCGATTTCCACCAATTGGCGCTGGCCGAGGGACAGGCGACCGACTTTTTCCTGTGGGTCGATTTCGTCGGCCAGGCCTTTGAGCAGCGTCAGCGCCTGCTGGCGCAGCACGCCACGGTTGACCAGGCCGAAACGCGCCGGCAAATGACCGAGAAACAGGTTTTCAGCGACGGTCATTTCCGGCACCAGGTGCAGCTCCTGGTGAATCACCGCCACTCCGCTGGCGATGCTGTCGGCGGTGCCTTTGAAGGCCATCGTCTGTTCGCCGATCTGCAGGTCGCCGCTGCTCGGGATGTAGGCACCACCGAGGATCTTCAGCAACGTGGACTTGCCCGCGCCGTTCTCGCCCATCAAGGCATGCACCTGCCCCGGATGCGCGACGAAACTGATATTGGCCAGCGCCTGCACGCCGGGAAAGGATTTGCCGATCCCGTTGAACCGCAAGCTGCCGCCGATGTTGTGTTGCCGTGTCGCTGTTTGCGCTTGCATAACCACCTCGAACTTACAGAGATCAAGCGACCCCGCCACTCATGTGGCCAGGGCCGCTTTTGAATCAACCGACCGTCAGTTCCACAGGCCGATTTTTTCCAGCTCTTGCTTGAAGTTCTCCCGGGTGATCAGCGTCACCTCGTCCATGGCGGTGTACTTCGGCGGTTCCTTGCCGGTGGTGATCCACTCGTACATCATTTCGGCGGTCTTGTAGCCTTCAATGTGCGGGCTTGGCAGCATCGAACCGAAGAAGCCGCTGTCGGGCTTCTTCAATTCACCGATGGCGTCGGTGCCGTTGATACCAATGCCGATCACATTGGCCGCCTTGAACCCAGCGGCTTCGGTGGCGCGCACGCCGCCCAGCACGGTGTTGTCGTTCATGCCGCCGATGATCAGGTTTTTCGCGGCGCTTGGCAGCTTCACCAACGCCGAGTTGGTGGAGTCCATGCTACCGGGTACGTCGAGGGTCTTGAGCGCCGAATAAAGGATGTGGTCTGCCGGCATCCCGGCCTTCTTCAGGGCATCGACCGAACCGTCGGTGCGCTTCTTGCCGGTGTCCAGCTCGTTGAAGGTGTTGATCACCGCGTAGGTATCTTTCCACTCCCAGTTGCGCTTTTTCGCTTCAGCGGCCATGGCGGCGCCCTGCTTCTGGCCCACCTCGAACGCGGCCATGCCCAGGTACGGCACGTCCTCCATGAATTTGCCGTTGGCATCGACGAACCGGTCGTCCACGGCAATCACCTTGAGATCGTTGAGCTTGGCCTTGGCCATGATGGCCGGGCCGAGGGACACGTCCGGCGGGCAGATCACAAAGCCCTTGGCACCGTTGGCGGCCAGGCTGTCGATGGCCGAGAGGGTCTTCTCGCCGTCAGGCACGGCGATCTTGATCAACTCGAAGCCTTTGTCCTTGCTCGCCTTCTCGGCGAACGCCCATTCGGTCTGGAACCAAGGTTCCTCGGCCTGCTTGACCAGGAAACCGATTTTTACGGGATCGGCCGCCAGCAAGCTGCTGCTGAGGCTGACCGCGGTGACCGCCAGGGCGGCGCGACACAGGGAACGGATCCCACGACGATGATTCATAGTTGACTCCTTGTTTTTTTTATTGAAAGCCAAACGTCCAGGGTCTGCTCCACCGACGGTGGAAGTGCGCAGGCTGGGCGGTTACATCAAGTTGCTACACAGCATAGGCCTAAATAGTCATATCGTATGATGATTGGATTGCAGGCGAAGTTTCACACCGCAATCCAGGAATATTCAGTCGTGGTACATGACCGAACGTCCTCCATCGATGGTGATGCATGAGGCATTGATAAACGGTGCTTCGTCACTGGCCAGGAACACGGCCGTCATTGCCACTTCGATCGGTTGCCCGACACGGCGTGGCGGGTGCAGATCCAGCGCACGCTGGCGTTCGGCATGGGGATCGGCAAAACCGTTCCAGTAGTCGACGTTCAGTTGGGTTTCGATGTAACCCGGGGCGATGGCGTTGACGCGTACCCCTTTGGGCGCGTATTCGATGCCCAGGGCGCGGGTCAGGCCGAGCAGGCCGTGCTTGGCCACCGGGTAAGGGAAACAGCCGGGAATGATGTGGGACGAATGGACAGAGGCAATGTTGATGATACAGCCCACGCCCTGCTCGATCATCTGTGGCAGCACCGCCTTGCAACCGTACCAGGCGCCATCCAGGTCGATGGCGAAGCAGCGGCGCCAGTCCTCTTCGGTCATTTCCAATGGGTCACGGAAGACATTGACGCCGGCGCAGTTGACCAACACATCGATGCGGCCGTGCAACTCGACGGCACGACGGGCCATGGCCTGCAAGTCCTGCTGCTTCGACACATCGGCCTGTACTGCTTGCACATCGGCGCCGCGTTCACGCCAATGGGCGGCCACCGCCTCGACCTTCTGCGCCTGGATATCACTGATCACCAGCCGAGCCTGTTGCGAAGCGAATGCCGCGACGATGGCTTCGCCAATACCTTGGGCGGCGCCGGTCAACAGCACCACCTTGTCCTTCAGGCGTTCGCCCTTGGGTGGCTCCGGCACGGGTGGCAAGACCAAGGGCTCAGCCATGGTTCAAGGCTCCTGTGCCCAGGCACGACGAAAACCGGGCATCCACGGATGACCGGCACGAAGGCGCTTGGAAGAACAGTGGCCGACGTACGCCGTCGGGGCGTACGGGGAAAGATCGTTGCATCACTTCACCTGTTTTGTTTTTTTAGTGTGAGTGCGTATTGCCGATGGAGCCGACTATAAACCCGACCGCCAAATAATCTCAATATATATATTTACATCCCATATTTTGGGATTCAGCCAGCAAACCTTGTACAGGCCACGCCAGGCACGTCGACACGCATCGACAGCACGGCACCGTCCAGCGGATGAGCCAATGGGCTCGCCGCGCTGGTGATGTACAACGTCTTGAGGTCCTCGCCGCCGAATACACAACTGGTCGGGCGGCTGACGGGCAATTCGATCACCCGATCAACCTGCCCGTCCGGGGTCAGCCGCAACAGGCAACTGCCGTCCCAGCGGGCGTTCCAGATATGCCCTTGGGTATCCATCGCCGAACCATCCGGACCGCCACGGGGGTGCGGGCCGAACCAGACCTCGGCAGGCGCCAGGTTACCTTCCGGGTAAATAAAGTGCCGATACACCGTGCCATCCAGGCTGTCGCCGAAATACACCGTGGTGCCATCGGGGCTCCAGAGCAAGGTGTTCGGGATGCCCAGCCCGCGCAGCAAGGGCAAGACCCGGCCATCACTCCCGACGCGAAACAGGCCGCCGGACCGATGTTCGATCGGCAAGTCCTCGCCTTCGGCACCGATGTTGTTCTGCATCGTGCCAAGCCAGAGTTGACCCAGGGGGTCGCAACGGGCCTCGTTGGCACGATTGCCTGGCTGGGGGTCGGCCATGCACAGCAATGTCAGGCGCGGTTCCAGGCCCGGCGAATCAAGATCGAGGCGATAGACGCCACTGCTCAGGGTCACCAGCGCGTCGCCACTTTGGGTCGGGATAAAGGCGGAGACATGCTCGGGCATCTGCCAGATCTCCACATTGGCGCCGATCAGCCGCAGGGCCTGCTTGCCGGCGATATCGACCCAATACAACGCTTGGGTCGGCGCATCCCAGAACGGCCCTTCGCCCAATTTCGCCCGGTGTTCCGTCACAGCCGTCCACTTCATTGAAACCTCCGGTTCCCGACTTGCCCGGCGGCGTCTGTTCGACCCGCCATGACATTGGGGTAAAAGCGTTTGATCGCCAGGTCGGCGTTATCGATCAGGGTCATGCAGGCCCAGACGCCTCGCGCCGCGTCACGGGCGGCGATGGCGTCGGCGATGTCCTTGTGGATGGGCAAGGTACGGCGCAGCTCATCCGGGTCGGCCGCCGACACCTCGAATGACACCGCCAGCAGCGCCCCCAGGGCCGGGACCATTTGTTCGATGAATTGATTATGGCTGGCGGCCAGAATGCACTCGTGGAAAAACTGGTCCGCGCGGTTGTAATCGGCGCCGCTGTCCACCGCCCGTTCCAGCGCATGGTAGGCCAGGCGGATCGCCTGCACCTGATCGGCCGTGGCCCGCTCGCAGGCCCAGCGCACCGCCATCGGCTCGATGGTACGGCGCAGGTCCAGCAAGTCATCGACGAAGTTTTCCGGCAGGCCGCTGCGTGACAGCCAGCCCACCACTTGGGGGTCGAACAGGTTCCAACGGCGCACCGGCAACACCCGGGTACCGACTTTCGGCCCGACTTCCAGCATCCCCTTGGCCACCAGGGTCTTGATCGCCTCGCGAATCACCGTGCGACTGACGCCCAGTTGCTCGCCCAAGTCCGCTTCGACTTTGATGGTTTGCCCAGGCTTGACCTGGCCGGCGGCTATCCAGCCCCCCAGCCAATCAACGGTCGATGCATGAAAACTGCTGGACATGAAAACCCCGCGGGCCACTCTTATTGGAGGCCCACGCTAATCATCATATGATTGGGTGTCAATTCGAATTTCACTTGGCCACTGTGGGAGCGGGCTTGCTCGCGAAAGCGGTGGGTCAGTCAAGAAGATGCTGGATGTGCCGACGCCTTCGCGAGCAAGCTCGCTCCCACAGGGTCTGGTGGCGCACACAAATATTGCAGCCCCCCAAATTCACTGTGGGAGCGAGCTTGCTCGCGATAGCGGACGTCCAGTCAACACAGATATTGGATCAACCATCGCTCCCACAAGGGCTCAGGGTTCCAGGCCGATCGGGAAGAACACGCCACCACTCCACACGCCCAACCACCGCTGCCCATCGATCTCGCGACTGACCGCCAGCTCCACCAGTTGGTAGAACACATTGCGATGGACCAGCGCTTCGAGATTGCTGCGCACATGCACGTAGGGCGCCGGTTCCTGGGTCTGGGGTTCGATCACCACCCGCAACGGGTGCTCGGCGCCAGCCTCAGTGGTTTCCTCGACATTGGTGGTGAAGCGCAACAACTGCCCTTCGCCCTGCCCTTCAACCTCAAGGGTCACGGCCACGAACGGCGCGTCATCGACCTTGATGCCGACTTTTTCCACAGGGGTAATCAGGAAGTAATCATCGCCGTCGCGGCGGATGATGGTGGAGAACAGCTTGACCATCGGCTTTCGCCCGATGGGCGTGCCCAAGTAGTACCAGGTACCGTCCCGGGCGATGCGCATGTCGATGTCGCCGCAAAAATCCGGGTTCCACAAGTGGACCGGCGGCAGGCCTTTGGTCTTGGGGATCTGCCCCAGCAAGTCATTGGCTTTTTGCGGTCCGCTCATGGTGACTCCTTGTGATTACTCGTCGCTCATCCCCAGCAGGCTGCGGGCATACTCACGCAACGGCGTGGCGATGAGGTCCTGGGGCTGTTTGTCGTGCAACGTCAGTAAACCGCCACGACTCTTGATCCGCGCAGTATCAATCAAATACTGGGTACTGGTCTCGATCAACATGATTTGAATCACGCTGGTATCGACACCGAGGCGATCCACGGCTTCTTCATCCAGCCATTCGTCGGAGTTGCCGATGCGGTTATCGGCCTTGGCGAAGCGGGTGTACAACAGGTAATGGGCACCTGCGGCACGGGCTTCACCCATGGCCTGGTCGAGGCCTTCGGGAACACGGGCGCGACGGACCATGGGGAAATATTCGATGAAACCATTGAAGGCTTCTTCGGCCACCACGTTGGGACGCGGATAGGCACTGCCCGGCGGAGCGAAGGCGCCCTGGGCGATGTAGATGAACGAGTCAGGCTGAATACGCAGGTTGTTCACACGACGGCTGTCGCTATGGTCCAGCAGGCCGGCGTCGCTCATGTGATAACGAACGCCCTCTCCCATGTCGCTGACATTCATGCAACCGCCAAGCACCAAAACGGCCAGCAGCAAAACCAGGCTACGCATCCTACCCTCCAGAAACCGGTGTCGGAAAACCGGCGAATGGTCGTGGGATGCAGCTTTTGCGCCAGCTTGATGGGGGGGACGATTCGTTCCTGTGGCGAGGGGATTTATCCCCGCTGGGTTGCGCAGCAACCCCCAAGAACTATCGCCTCGGAGCATCAGGTCGAATATTTCTATCCTTTGGGGCGCTTCGCACCCAGCGGGGATAAATCCCCTCGCCACAAAAGCCTTATTCAGCCGCCGATGATCTTCATGATGGTCGCACCACCGGAGAACGCCACTTCCTGCTTGTCTCCCAAGGCTTTGACCAGCAATCGCTGAAGAGCGGGCAACGCCTGGTGACGCGGCTTGTCCAGGAGATCGCCGACAAAGTGACGGTTACTGGAGGACAGGCAGCCATGCAACCACCCCGTAGAGGACAGCCGCAGGCGCGAGCAGGTCCGGCAGAAAGGTACGCTTTCATTGGCGATCACGCCGAAATACCCCAACCCCGGGATTTCATAGCGCACCGCCGTAGCATCCACCGGCGCGTCGGCTTGCAGGTATTCGTACTGATCGCCGATCAGGCTGAGCAGTTGCTGGAGGCTGACGAACTGCTGCAGGAAGGCGTTGGAGTCGCTCGCCAGGTGGCCCATGCGCATCAATTCGATGAAACGCAACTCATAACCACGTTCCAGGCAGTACTCGAGCAACGGCATCACCTGGTCCAGGTTCTGTCCGCGCAACGGCACCATGTTGACCTTGATCTTCAACCCGGCGGCCCGAGCCTGTTCCATGCCGTCGAGCACGGTCGCCAGGTCCCCACCACGGGCGATGCTGCGAAACGCAACGGGGTCCAGGGTGTCGAGGGAAACGTTGATGCGACGAATACCGGCGTCCACCAGCAAAGGCAGCTTTTTCGCCAGCAACTGGCCATTGGTGGTCAGGCTGATGTCTTCCAGCCCCATCTGCCCTACAGCCGTCATGAAACGTTCGAGCTTGGGGCTGACCAGCGGCTCGCCCCCCGTGATGCGCAGCCGTTCGATACCGGCGGCCTCGATCAAATAGGCCACACCGCGTGCCATGGCATCGGCCGACAATTCATCCTGCGCAGCCACCAACCGCTTGCCATCAGGCACGCAATAGGTACAGGCGTAATTGCAGGCTGAGGTCAGGCTGATCCGCAAATTACGGAAACGCCTGCCTTGACGGTCAACGATCATGGATCACTCCGGCACAAGAAAAATCGGACTCGCGATAATTGACCTGGAAATCAAGATTTCGCAAGACCCAAGCCTGAGTATATTACTGGGGCACTGCGCCATGTAAGCGGACATGGCGCAATAAGGCAGCTGAATGTCTTGTTGCCTTGCGGCCAGTCAGTTGCTCGGGACGTCGGTATCGCGCTTGCGCTTGTTGCCCATGCGCACGCCGATGTCCATCAGGAACTGGAAGAAACCTTCCTGGTCTTCCAGCACGTTGCTCCAGAACGGCGAGTGATACAGCGCCACCGCGCCATGCACCAACGCCCAGGCAGCGCAATAGTGGAAATAAGGCGGCACGTCCTCGAGCTTGCCCTCGCTGATCCGGCCCTTGATCAGCAGGGTCAGGCGTTCGAAGTTCGAGGCGCGGATCTTGTGCAGCTCCTCGACCATCTCCGGCACCTGGTTGCCCTTGACCACCTTCTCTTCCAAACGGTCGAACAAGCGGTAGCGCTGCGGGTCGCGCATGCGGAACTCGAAGTAGGCCCGGGACAGGGCTTCCTTGTCCTTGTCCACATCGGCCGAATGCAACAGCTCGTTCAAATCGCGCTCGTAGTCGAGCATCAGGCGCAGGTAGATCTCCGCCTTGGATTTGAAATGTTTATAAATCGTGCCTTTGCCGATACCCACGGCATCCGCAATCATCTCGACGGTGACACTGTCTTCACCCTGGTCGAGGAACAACTTGAGCGCGGTGTCGAGAATTTCCTGCTCGCGGCGGCGAAACTCACGGACCTTACGGGGTTCTTTGTGCATAAGAAAAAGGTCTGAAGGGTCAAAATTCGAAGCCGGGTATTATGCCTAACTTACGCAAAAATGCACGGATCATCCGTTCTCGGCCACTGTTCTTCACAAAACCGTACACACCCGGCTCGTCGCTTCCCGCAGCCATGCGCCGTGCCGGCGAGCTTTGGCGGCAGTGAGAACTTATCCGAAGCGAGCGTATTCCAAATTTGTTTAAAAACCGCCCCGGCCAGACTGGACGCGTTGGCATACTGATCAATACTTGAACTGTCGGCGCGACATCTCCCCCAAGTGACGCGCTGATAAAGGTACCAACGGACCGCGTGCCTTTGTTTTACTCCTAATGGTCTTAACCCGGATTCACCCCCCAGAACCCGGGTTTTTTTTGCATGAAATTCAGGCATCCACCGAACGGACATGAGCCAGCGGAAACAATTGCTTAAAGTTTTCCGTCGTCTGCTCGGCAAACCGTTCGTAGGACTCACCGCGCAACATCGCCAGAAACTCCGCCACTTCCCGTACGTATTGCGGAAGGTTCGGCTTGCCGCGATACGGAATCGGCGCCAGGTAAGGCGAGTCGGTTTCCACCAACAGTCGATCAGCCGGCACTTTGCTCGCAACGTCGCGCAAGGCATCGGCATTGCGGAACGTGACAATCCCGGACAAGGAAATGTAATAGCCCATGTCCAGGGCGGCCTTGGCCATGTCCCAGTCTTCGGTGAAGCAATGCAGCACACCGGCCTGGGGCAGCGCGGCGTCACGCAGCAGGGCCAGGGTGTCGGCCCGGGCGCCACGGGTGTGGATGATCACCGGCTTGCCGGTCTGCCGGGCGGCCTCCAGGTGCAGCCGGAACGAGGCTTGCTGCACGTCGGCGGCTTCTGGCTCGTAGTGATAGTCCAGGCCGGTTTCGCCAATGGCGACCACCCGTGGATGATCGAGCTCACGCAACAGCCAATCGAGCGCCGGCGCGGCGTCGGGCTGGACATCCAAGGGATGGATACCGACCGAACAATCGACATCGGCATAACGCTCGGCCAAGGCCTTGACGTCGGCGGCATTGTCGGCGCTGACGCCGATGCACAGGAAGTGCCCCACACCCCGTTCACGGGCCGCGTCCAGCGCAGCATCCAAGGAACCGCCATGGGCAGCGAGGTCGAGACGGTCGAGGTGACAATGGGAGTCTACAAGCATAAAAGGCCAGGCTACATCGTATGGGTGGGACGGTCGGACTTCAGGGAGCCGGCCAAGTGGGTTTCGATCTGATTGCGGGCAGAATTGTCGCCGTCGTTGAACTGCACGCCTACGCCGGCGGCCCGATTGCCCTGGGCGCCCTTGGGGGTCAGCCAGATTACCTTGCCGGCGACCGGGATTTTCTCCGCTTCGTCCATCAGGCTCAAGAGCATGAACACTTCATCGCCCAAGCGATAATGCTTGTTGGTCGGAATGAACAGGCCGCCGTTCTTGATGAAGGGCATGTAGGCGGCGTAAAGCACCGACTTGTCCTTGATCGTCAGGGACAGGATGCCGTTGCGTGGACCGGGACTGACAGGTTCGTTCATGCTGATCTCCGCTGCGGTTGAGCTGAGTTTAGTAGCTAGGCCGTGCCTGTCAGTTTCGACCAGGCAAACTTGCCCACTGCACCAACAGCGCCTCGAGCAACAGCACCCGATTGAGGTTCGCCTTGCTCAGCACCTTCTGCCGTTGGGCAAGAATCCAGTCCTGGATGTTCAAGATTTTATCCTGGCTGCTTTTTTGCGCCAGGTACTGGATCACCTTGCGCATGTCCGCCAGCCCCAGGCCCGCCTCGTCTTCGGTCAACTGGTAACGCAGGATCAGGCTCGACCAGTCGCAGAACCAGTCAAACAGCAGGAGTAGCGGGATGGCGTTCCAACCCTCGGCCAGTTGCGTGGGGGATTGCTGCTGCTTGAGCAGTTTCTTCACCCCGTCCACCACCAGGGCCCGCTGTTCACGCACGCCTTGGGCCTGAAGGCTGACAGCCGCCAGCGGCGAACCGGCCGCGAGGGTCAGTAGCTCGATACGTTCTTCATCAGTGTTGTCAGGCAGGGCCTGGGCCAACCATTGCAAGCTCATCGCTTCGCTCGGCAACGGACAGGCCTGCTGCACGCAGCGACTCTTGATGGTCGGCAACAAGCGACTCGGCTGGTGGCTGACCAGTAGCAGCACGGTATCGCCGGAGGGTTCTTCGAGGCTCTTGAGCAAGGCGTTGGCGGCATTGATGTTCATCGACTCGACCGGCTCGATCAGCACCACTTTGCGCCCGCCCATCTGCGAGGTCTGAACCACGAAGCTGACCAGGTCCCGGACCTGGTCGACCTTGATCGCCTTGTCCGCCTCTTCCGGTTCCAGCACGTAATTGTCGGGATGGCTGCCGGCCTTGAGCAGCAGGCAGGACTTGCATTCACCACAGGCGTTCGAAGCCCCCGGACGCAGGCACAGCAGGCTGGCCATCAGGCGTTCGGCCAGTGCCCGCTTGCCAATGCCGACCGGGCCGTGCAGCAGATAGGCGTGGGCATGCTGGGCACGACCGGCCAGTTGCTGCCAGAGACCGTCTTGCCAGGGATAGGCTTCAGCCACGGACACGCTCCAGCAAACGCGGCAGCAAGCCGTCCAGGGATTGCTGGACCTGGGTCAGCGGCTGTGCGGCATTGATCAGCAGGTAACGCGCCGGATCGGCCTTGGCGCGCCCCAGGAAGGCATTGCGCACGGCATTGAAGAAATCCTGCCCCTCAAGCTCGAAACGATCCAGCCGGCCACGGGCGCTGGCGCGGGCCAGGCCAATTTCCACCGGCAGGTCGAACACCAGGGTAAGGTCTGGTCGCAGGTCACCCTGGACGAAGGTTTCCAGCGCGGCGATACGCTCCACGGACAAGCCCCGGCCGCCGCCCTGGTAGGCGTAGGTCGAATCGGTAAAACGATCGCAGAGCACCACGGCACCACGGGCCAGCGCCGGGCGAATCACCTCGGCCAGATGCTGTGCCCGGGCAGCGAACACCAGCAGCAGCTCAGTGTCAGGGTTCATGACCTCTTCAAGAGGGGCCAGCAGTACCTCGCGAATACGCTCGGCCAGCGGCGTACCGCCCGGCTCACGGGTCAATACCACCTCGATGCCGGCGGCCCGCAGGCGTTCGGCCAGGTATTCGCGGTTGGTGCTCTTGCCGGCGCCTTCCGGGCCTTCCAGCGTTATAAACAAGCCAGTCACGGGGCGATCCTTAATCAAAGTCATTGCGGGCTCGGTGGCTCGCTGGCGTCCGGTTCGGGAGCCGGTACCTGGGGCGGCACCTGGGGCACCGCTTCGGGGGCCGTGTCGGGCGAAGCCGCCGGGATCGGCGCTTGCTCGTCCGGCGCTGCCGGGGCCGGGCTGGAGCGGTAGTCGGCACGGCGCTTGAGCTGGAACTCGCGCACCGCGTTGTTGTGGGACTCCAGGTCATCGGAAAACACGTGGCTGCCATCGCCACGGGCGACAAAGTAAAGGCTGTTGCCCGGCGCCGGGTTCAACGCGGCGTGAATCGCTTCACGCCCCACCATCGCGATCGGCGTCGGCGGCAAGCCCGGGATCAGGTAGGTGTTATAGGGGTTTTCTTCTTTCAGATGGGCGCGGGTGAGTTTGCCCGTGTAACGCTCGCCCAAGCCATAGATTACCGTGGGATCGGTCTGCAGCAGCATGCCCAGACGCATGCGCCGTACGAAGACGCCGGCAATCTGCCCGCGTTCCTGGGGCACGCCGGTTTCCTTCTCCACCAGGGATGCCATGATCAGCGCCTGGTACGGCAAGGTGTAAGGCACATCGGCGGAACGCTGTGCCCACTCTTTGGCGAGCACGTCTTCCAAGCGGTCGTAGGCCTTTTTCAGCAGGTCGACATCCGAGGTACCGCGCACGAAGCGATAGGTGTCCGGGAAGAACCGCCCCTCGGGAAATACGCCCGAATGACCGAGACGATCCATGACCTGGCTGTCGCTCAGGTCGGTGAGGGTCTGCTGGAGCTTTTCATCCTTGGCCAGTGCGGCGCGCACCTGGCGGAAATTCCAGCCCTCCACCAGCGTCACGCTGTACTGCACCACTTCGCCGCGCTTCCAGACGGCGATCAGGCCTTCCATGGTTATGCCTGGCACCATACGGTATTCGCCGGAGTGCAATGGCTGGCCGGCAAGATTGAAGCGCCAATAGATCCGCAGCCAGAAAGCGTCCTTGATCAAGCCATCGGCTTCGAGGCGCTTGAGGGTTCCGGTCGGGGTGGTCCCGTTGGGCACGTCCAGCAATTCTTCCTGGGTGATGTTCAGCGGCTGTTGCAGCGCCGAATGAATCTTCCAGGCCGAAGCACCCAACAACAGCCCTGCCAGGACCAGTCCGGTCTCCAGCAGCAGCAAGAATTTACGTCTCACGAATCAAACATCCAATAGCGCACGGGCAAGGGTCTGCAGTTTACGGGTGAGCGGGCCAACCGACCAGCGCGCCGAACCGCATCCGCGCACCGGCCACACGCCATAAACGCTATTGCAGACGAAGACTTCATCGGCCTGGTGCAGCTGTTCGAGGCTGATGTCGCTGATTTGCGTGGCGATGCCTTGGGACTTGGCTTGAAACAATAATTCGGCGCGCATCACCCCGGCCACACCGCAACGGCTCAGGTCCGCCGTGAACAAGACACCATTGCGCACCAGGAACAGGTTGCTGAACACACCTTCGATTACCCGTCCGGACACGTCCAGCATCAAGCCTTCAGCGTACTGCGTATCGCGCCATTCGGCACGAGCCAGCACTTGTTCCAGGCGATTGAGGTGCTTGAGCCCCGCGAGCAAGGGCTGCTCGGACAAACGCACGGTGCAGGGAAACAGAAGAATGCCCTGGTCGCCATGGACGGCGGGATAGGCGGCCGGCGGACTGCCTTGCAGAATGCGCCTGGCCGGCGTCGAGGGATCAGCGGCATAACCGCGCAGGCTGTCGCCACGGGTCACGATCAACTTCAGCACGCCGTCGCCCAGGCCGCGGGCGTAGGCGTCCAGCTCTGCGCTCAACGCGATCATGTCGACGTTGAGCGCCAACCGCTGGCAACCTGCTTCCAGGCGCTGCAGGTGACGCTCCAGCAACAGCAGGTTGCCACCGTGCACGGCGATAGTCTCGAACAACCCATCCCCGTAAGCCAGGCCGCGATCTTTCAGCGACAGGACGTCGGCTGGCTGACCGTCGACCCAGCTTTCCATCAACCGGCGAACCGGCGGAACACCAGCGAACCGTTGGTCCCGCCAAAGCCGAAGGAGTTGGACAGCACCACATCGATGTCCATGCCGCGGGCAGTGTGCGGCACGAAGTCCAGGTCGCAGCCGTCGTCCGGCTCATCGAGGTTGATGGTCGGCGGCGCCGTCTGGCTGTTGATCGCCAGTACGCTGAAGATCGCTTCCACCGCCCCAGCCGCCCCCAGCAGGTGACCGGTCATGGACTTGGTCGAGCTGACCGCCAGCTTGTAGGCGTGCTCGCCGAACACGGTCTTGATCGCCTGGGCTTCGGCCAGGTCGCCGGCCGGTGTGGAAGTACCGTGGGCGTTGATGTACTGCACCTGTTCGCCGTTGATTTTCGCGTCACGCAAGGCATTGGCGATGCAACGGGCCGCACCGGCGCCATCGGCCGGTGGCGAAGTCATGTGGTATGCGTCGCCACTGGTGCCGAAGCCGATCAGTTCGGCATAGATGGTCGCGCCGCGCGCCTTGGCGTGCTCCAGCTCCTCGAGCACCAGCGCACCGGCACCGTCGGACAGTACGAAGCCATCGCGGCCCTTGTCCCATGGCCGGCTCGCGCGGGCGGGCTCGTCGTTGCGGGTCGACAGCGCACGGGACGCGCCGAAACCGCCCATGCCAAGACCGCAAGCGGCCATTTCAGCGCCACCGGCGATCATCACGTCCGCTTCGTCATACATGATGTTGCGCGCGGCCATGCCGATGCAGTGGGTACCGGTGGTGCACGCCGTGGCGATGGCGTAGTTGGGCCCCTGGGCACCCAGGTGGATGGACAGGAAGCCGGAAATCATGTTGATGATCGAGCCCGGCACAAAGAACGGAGAAATCCGCCGCGGCCCCGAATCGTGCAGCGTACGGCTGGTTTCTTCGATATTGGTCAAGCCGCCAATACCTGACCCCATGGCCACGCCGATGCGTTCACGGTTGGCGTCGGTGACTTCCAGGCCAGCGTTACGCACTGCCTGGAAACCGGCTGCCAGGCCGTATTGAATGAACAGGTCGAGCTTGCGGGCTTCCTTGACCGACAGGTATTCCTCGACATTGAAGCCCTTTACCGAGCCGCCAAAACGGGTGGAATAGGCAGAAAGGTCGGTGTGTTCGATCAGACCAATGCCACTGCGGCCAGCCAGAATGCCCTGCCAACTGCTCGGCACATCCGTGCCCAGTGGCGACAACATACCCATACCGGTGACTACGACGCGTCTACGCGACACAGCACTCTCCTTTTTCTAATGACGACTTTGCATCAGGCCTAAAGAAAAAACCGCACGCCGTGACGGCAGTGCGGTTTTTCCATGACAGCTAGCGACGACTAAAAACGATTACGCCTGGTGGCTGGTAACGTAGTCGATAGCAGCTTGTACAGTAGTGATCTTCTCAGCTTCTTCGTCAGGAATCTCGGTCTCGAATTCCTCTTCCAGAGCCATCACCAGCTCAACGGTGTCAAGGGAGTCGGCACCCAGGTCTTCAACGAAGGAAGCGGTGTTCACAACTTCTTCTTCTTTAACGCCCAGTTGCTCGGCAACGATTTTCTTGACGCGCTCTTCGATGGTGCTCATACCTTGTTTTCACTCCTAATGGACAAATTCAGGCAGCTGGCCGGTGGGTAAGTGTATAGAAGAACTTTTCGGTTTTTCAACCGAAAGCTTCACTCCTCAAACCCCGCGGCCCGCCGTCTATAAATTGATTGCAGCTTTATAACGGATTTTAGACAGCTCGTATGACATTTTTTTGAAGCAATCCGTCACATTTAACTCATGTACATCCCGCCGTTCACCGGGATTGTAGCCCCGGTCACGTATGCCGCACCGTCCGACGCAAGAAAAGCGACCACGGACGCGATTTCTTGAGCTTGCCCCAGACGACCCAGCGGAATCTGTGTCAGCAACGCTTCGCGCTGTGCTTCCGGCAGTTCACGGGTCATGTCGGTGTCGATGAAACCCGGTGCAACCGAGTTTACCGTAATCGAGCGCGAACCCACTTCACGCGCCAGCGCACGGCTGAAACCTTCCAGACCGGCCTTCGCCGCAGCATAGTTTACTTGGCCTGCGTTGCCCATGGCACCCACAACCGAGCCGATACTGATAATTCGCCCCCAACGCGCCTTGGTCATGCCACGCAGAACCCCCTTGGACAGCCGATACAGGCTGTTCAGGTTGGTATCGATCACATCGAACCATTCGTCATCTTTCATGCGCATCATCAGGTTATCGCGGGTGATACCGGCATTATTGACCAGGATCGCCGGCGCGCCGAACTGCTCCTGAATGCTTGCCAGCACCGCCGCAACGGATTCGTCGCTGGTGACGTTCAGCTCGAGGCCGGTGCCCTGGATGTCGTTTTCCTTCAGGGTCGCGGCGATACGCTCGGCGCCCGAAGCGGAAGTCGCGGTGCCGATGACGATGGCGCCTTGACGACCCAGCTCAAGGGCGATGGCCTGGCCGATGCCACGGCTTGCACCGGTCACCAGTGCAACTTTACCTTGCAGACTCATGCAAGTTTCTCCTGTTCAGGCCTGCGCTGCACGGGCGGCAGCGAAGGCATCTGGGGTATTGAGGTTGGAAGTCGACACGCCTTCGGCGCAGCGTTTGTTCAGGCCCGCCAGCACTTTGCCAGGACCGCATTCGACCAGTTCGGTCGCGCCCTTGGCTGCCAGGGTCTGCACCGATTCGACCCAGCGAACCGGCTTGTAGAGTTGCTCCAGCAGATCACGCTTCAAGGTCTCGAGATCAGGCGCCACGTCGGCGCTGACATTCTGCACCACGGGAATCTGCGGGGCCTGCCAATCGATGGCAGCGATGGACTCGGCAAAGCGCTCGGCGGCCGGACGCATCAGTTCACAGTGCGACGGCACGCTGACCGGCAGTGGCATGGCGCGCTTGGCACCACGGGCCTTGCAGCCCTCGATGGCACGCTCGACAGCCGCCTTGGCGCCGGCGATGACCACCTGACCCGGAGAGTTGAAGTTCACCGCGCTGACCACTTCGCCTTGCGCCGCCTCGGCACAGGCTGCCAGTACATCGGCGTCTTCCAGGCCGAGGATCGCGGCCATGCCGCCCTGCCCGGCCGGAACGGCTTCTTGCATCAACTGGCCACGACGCTCCACCAGTTTCACCGCGGCGCCCAGGCTCAGGCTGCCAGCGGCCACGAGGGCACTGTATTCGCCAAGGCTATGACCGGCGACGAATGCCGGGCGCGCGCCGCCTTCAGCCAGCCAGAGGCGCCACAAAGCGATCGAGGCGGTGAGGATGGCCGGTTGGGTCTTATCGGTTTGATTGAGCCGCTCTTCCGGCCCTTGCTGGGTCAGTGCCCACAAGTCATAGCCGAGCGCATCGGAAGCTTCTTTGAATGTTTCGAGGACCAGCGGGTATTGCGCGCCCAGCTCGGCCAGCATGCCGAGGGACTGCGAGCCCTGCCCTGGAAAGACGAATGCGAGGGAAGCAGACATGAAAACAAAGCCCCTAATGATCTTGTCGTCAAAAATTGACGCCCCTGGGGGCGCTAGCAAACTGAAAGTTGGATGGCGGGTTGAACCGACCGGTCACATTTAAGCATTGTCGGACGAAAACGCCTAAGTTAACAAATCCTCGAGGCGACCGTGCAAGCGCTCCGGCAGGTTCTCCTGGATCTCGATCACCGCTCGGTTGATCGCACTTTGGAAACCCTGCACACCCGCCGACCCGTGACTCTTGATCACGATACCTTGCAACCCGAGGAAACTCGCACCGTTGTGCCGCGCCGGCGCCAGGTCCGCCTGCAAGCGACGCATCAACGGCAGCGCCAGGGCGCCGACCACCCGCGAAGCGAGGCTTTGCCTGAACAAGGTCTCGATGCGCTGGCCGATCATGGTCGCCAGCCCCTCGCTGGACTTGAGCAGGATATTGCCCACGAAACCGTCACAGACCACCACATCGGCCTCGCCACGGTACAGACCATCGCCTTCGACGAAACCGATGTAGTTGATGCCCCGCGCAGCCTGCAACAACGTGGCCGCCAGCTTGACCTGCTGATTGCCCTTGATGTCTTCGGTGCCGATGTTCAGCAACGCCACGCGAGGGCGCACGATGCCCAGGGTTTCAGCCGCGACCGAGCCCATCACCGCAAACTGCAGCAGATGCTCGGCGCTGCAATCGACGTTCGCCCCCAGGTCGAGCAACTGACAGAACCCACGCTGGGTCGGGATCGCCGCCACCATCGCGGGCCGGTCGATACCTGGCAAGGTCTTGAGCACATAACGCGACAGCGCCATCAGTGCACCGGTATTGCCCGCACTGACACAAGCCTGGACCTTGCCATCACGCAGCAGCTCAAGGGCCACGCGCATCGAGGCGTCAGGCTTGCCGCGCAGGGCCTGGGCCGGCTTTTCGTCCATGGTGATGATTTCGGACGCCGGGACAATCGTCAGGCGCGCGCGATCCACAGCCGATTGGCCGCTGAGCATGTCTTCCAGGAGGGGGGATTGACCGACGAGGGTCAGGTGCAGCGAGGGCGTAGCATTCAGACAAGCAAGGCTGGCCTGAACAATGCTGCGGGGACCGAAGTCCCCGCCCATTGCGTCAATCGCGATGACTTGAGCGGACAAGTGATTACTCGTCGGCGCCCTTGTCGATCACTTTACGACCACGGTATACGCCTTCTGGCGATACGTGGTGACGCAGGTGAACTTCACCAGTGGTTTTTTCTACGGACAGAGTGCTAGCCTCGAGAGCGTCGTGCGAACGGCGCATGTCACGGGCAGAGCGGGATTTTTTGTTCTGCTGAACAGCCATAATTGATTAACTCCTAAACGTTTGGGTCACGCTTTAACTGCGCCAATACACTGAACGGGTTGGACCGCGTTACCTCGTCCTCGCTCGGTTCGGGCTCATCTGCTCCCGCCGGCTGCTGGCATTCTTCCGGATGATGAGCAGGCACAATGGGCAAGGCGAGCAGAAGCTCCTCCTCGATCAGTGACTGCAGATCCAATGGATCTTCGCCCAGTTCCAGCACGTCATAACCTTTCGGTAACGACTGGGTATTCGCACCCTCCTTCACCACGGCGTAACTGCATTCGCTGTGGATCGGCAGGGTGACCAGCTCAAGACAACGCTGGCAAACCATTTTGACTTCAGTGTCGATAAAGCTGTGGATTACCACAGATTTACGTTCATCTCGTTCAAAAACGAATTTGGCCTGGACCGTACCGACATCGTCGGAAAGCGGGTCGCAGAGTCTCTTCAAATCGGCCAGCAGCAGTTCACCTTGAAGGGTGGTGCCACGGTCAGCCAATTTGCGCGGGTCAACGTGAGGTGGAATCGGGTCATTCAACATAGGCGCAGCATTATAGGGATGCCCCCGGCCATGTCAAAGGAAATTCAGCCCTGTCCGTCACTTGCGTGCCTCGCTAGAATTCGTCCCCGACTCCTGGAGATGCCCATGCTGCCTTTATTACTTGCCTCAAGCTCGGTCTACCGCCGGGAATTGCTCGCCCGCCTGGGGCTGCCGTTCGTCTGCAGCTCACCCGATATCGACGAAAGCCATCGGCCCGGCGAACCCGCCCTTGAACTGGTCAAACGCCTGGCCCGGGAAAAAGCCCTGGCATTGGCCCAAAGCTATCCAGGGCACCTGATCATCGGCTCAGACCAGGTCGCCGTGCTCGGCGAGCGCATCCTGGGCAAGCCTCACACCTTCGAGAACGCCCGCGAACAGCTGTTGGCCGCCAGCGGCGCCAAGGTCACGTTCCTGACCGGCCTGGCGCTGCTCAACAGCCAGACAGGCGCCTGCCAGGTCGATTGCGTTGCATTTACAGTCAATATGCGCACCCTGGATCCAGGCCGCGTCGAACGCTACCTGCGCGCCGAGCAACCCTACGATTGCGCCGGCAGCTTCAAGGCCGAGGGGCTGGGCGTAAGCCTGTTCCAGAGCACCGAAGGACCGGACGCCACCAGCCTGGTCGGGCTGCCGCTGATTCGCCTTGTGGACATGTTGCTGGCCGAGGGTGTGCAAATCCCCTGAAGCCTGGGCATTGAGAGCAACCACTGCTAAATACAAAACTTGTAAATACAAAACTTGTGGCGAGGGGATTTATCCCCGTTGGCGCGAAGCGGCCCTATCAATGGAGCCGCGCACCGAGGCGACAGACTAAGGGGCGCTTCGCGCCCCAGCGGGGATAAATCCCCTCGCCACAGAGGCTGTCAGCCTCTCCTGCATTGAAGCGCCAAGACAATCAGCGCAACGCCGGACCCTGGAACCCCATCCACATCGCCAGACGCTCGGCGATGCTGGCGCCCAGTTTTTTCGAGAAACGGTCGAGCGGCGACTCTTCAATGGTGAAATCCACCAGCTCCTTCTCGCCAATCACGTCCCGAGCCACCGAGCTGGCGCTACCCAAGCCATCGATCAAGCCCAGCGGCAACGCCTGCTCGCCCGACCAGACCAGCCCGGAGAAGAGCTCCGGGTGCTCCTTGTCTTTCAGGCGCTCGCCCCGCCCCTTCTTGACGCTGGCGATGAACTGCTTATGGGTAGTGTCGAGCACCCCCTGCCAGAACGCCGTTTCCTCAGGCTTTTGCGGCTGGAACGGATCGAGGAAGGATTTGTGCTCGCCCGCGGTATAGACCCGGCGCTCCACCCCAAGCTTGTCCAGCGTCTGGACGAAGCCATAACCCGCCGCCGTCACGCCAATGGAGCCTACCAGGCTGGCCTTGTCGGCATAGATCTGGTCCGCCGCACTGGCGATGTAGTAGGCACCGGAGGCACCGAGGTCGGAAATCACCGCGTAGACCTTGATATCCGGATGCGCCGCGCGCAAGCGGACGATTTCGTCATAGACGTAGCCGGCCTGCACCGGACTGCCACCCGGACTGTTGATGCGCAGCACCACGCCCTTGACCTTCGAATCTTCGAACGCGGCCCTCAGGCTGCCGACAATATTGTCCGCACTGGCCGCCTCTTTGTCGGCAATCATGCCTTCGATGTCGATGACCGCCGTATAGGCCGAACCACCCCCCGGACTCTTCTTGCCATCAACCGCCTGGAAGATCAACGCCAAGCCGAAAAACAGATAGATGAAGACCAGGCATTTGAAGAAGATCCCCCAGCGCCGCGCACGACGCTGCTCCTCCACCCCGGCCAACAGGGTCTTTTCCAGCAGCTTCCAGCTTTTTTCGTCACCGTTGTCAGCGCTCGCTTTGGCCGGTGCCTTCCATTCATCGGTCATACATGCATCCTCAACAGACTTTAATCGGCGCGCTGGCTCAGCCAGGCGTGCAATTCAGGAAAATGATCAATCGCCAGTCGCGGCTCGAACGCCTTGAGCGCCTCGATGGACTGCGCACCATAGCTGACAGCCACCGAACCCATGCCGGCATTGCGCGCCATCTGCAGGTCGAACGAGGAATCCCCCACCATCAACGCCTGCGCAGGCAGCACCCCACAATGAGCCAGTATCTGCTCGAGCATCAGCGGATGCGGCTTGCTGGCCGTCTCATCGGCGGCACGGGTGATATCGAAATAATCGTCCCAACCATGGGCCTTCAATACCCGATCCAGCCCGCGACGGGCCTTGCCGGTCGCGACCGCCAAGCGATAACCCTCGCCCTTCAAGGTTTCAAGGGTATGAACCACGCCCTCGAACAACGGCGAAGGCTCGGCCTCCAGTGCAATGTAGTGATCGGCATAGTGCTGGCGAAAAACCACCAGCTCATCGTCGTCGATCTCCGGGTACAAACTGCGAATCGCTTCCGGCAACCCCAAGCCGATGATGCCCTTCACCGCAAAATCGTCGCACCGGGCAAAACCCGAGCGATCCGATGCGACATGCATCGACTCCACGATCCGACCGATGGAATTGGCAAGAGTGCCGTCCCAATCGAATATCAGCAATTTGTACTCAGGATGCACTCAGCCGCTCCACCGTCTTGGCCCACATGTCATCCACTGGGGCCTGCAATTTCAGCTCGCCGCCATCGGGCAGCGGCACGGTGAGCATATAGGCGTGGAGAAACAGGCGCTTGCCGCCCAGGTCGCGGATTTCCTTGGTGAAATCGTCATCGCCGTATTTACTGTCACCGGCAATGCAGTGGCCGGCGTGCAGGGTATGGACGCGGATCTGATGCGTGCGCCCGGTCACAGGCTTGGCCTCGACCAAGGTGGCGAAGTCGTCGAAACGGCGCAACACCTTGAACACCGTCAGCGCCTCCTTGCCCTCCTCATTGACTTCGACCATGCGCTCGCCGGAGCGCAGGTTGCTCTTGAGCAGCGGCGCACGCACTTGTTTGATGGAGGTTTCCCAGCGGCCACGCACCAGCGCCATGTAGCGCTTGTCGACGCCGTCGCCGCGCAGTTGCTCGTGCAAGTGGCGCAACATGCTGCGTTTCTTGGCGATCATCAGCAGGCCGGAGGTGTCGCGGTCGAGGCGATGGACCAGTTCCAGCTCCTTGGCGTCCGGACGCAACTGACGAAAGGCTTCGATCACCCCGAAATTCAGGCCGCTGCCGCCGTGAACCGCAATGCCCGCGGGCTTGTTGATCACGATCAGGGCCTTGTCTTCGTAGACGATCGAGGCTTCAAGGCGTTGCAACAATCCCTGGGCCAAGGGCACCGGCTCATCGCGCTCGGGCACACGAACCGGCGGCACGCGCACGATGTCACCGGCCTGGAGCTTGTATTCGGGCTTGATCCGACCTTTGTTCACCCGCACTTCGCCTTTGCGCAAAATGCGGTAGATCAAGGTCTTGGGCACGCCTTTGAGCCGGGCCAGCAGGAAATTATCGATTCGTTGGCCGGCATATTCCGGCGAGACCTCGAGCAGTTGAACGCCAGGGGTCGAAGGGGCAGTAGTTGTCATGGCGGCGATCATAACAATTTTTTATGGAATTGAAGCACTTAATCATTGCTGCTATAGTCGCGAACGCCGCCAAAAGTGGCTGGACAGTGGACCAGCGGTCAAAAACCGGCCCTGACCAACGCAATTCACGAGGACGAGAGGCCGTCCTACGGGGCTTTCGCTACGTAACGGTAGAGTTTTCAGGTGTAACGAGCGCAGGTGACATGAGGCCTGAAATACGCCGCAAAGCAGAGTTTTGACTCGCCTTGCGCGCCACATTCACGGCCAGTTCACAAAGTGCAGTCAGCTGCGAACGACCCCGAGCGAGAGCTTCGGAAACAACGCCTAAATTAGCCATGATGCGTGACCTCCCCTTCCGGAGCTCACGGTAAATGCCAACCCGCTGCGGATTCTGCGCGCGGCAGCACCCGAATTATCAGGGATACGTGTAGGGTGGAGACGTACAACCGTCGGACTGTGTAGCACTAGGCTTATATTTAGACGCTTCATCTCGTCCACAGACGCCGGTTGATTCCTCCTCCTGACTGAGTGCTTGAGTACCAGCAAGCAGGACGCGTCCGTCGCGACTTCGCCATCATTGGGCCGAACTCGCTGGACACTGGAATGGCCTCGCCATCTCCAGGACGCACCTGACACCGACCGTGAGAAGTCGTGTGTGCCGAACGCCGTTTCCGGCAGCCCGGAAACCGACGGTACTACATGAAAAGAATGCTGATTAACGCAACTCAACCCGAAGAGTTGCGTGTTGCACTGGTAGACGGCCAGCGCCTCTACGACCTGGATATCGAATCCGGTGCACGCGAGCAGAAGAAGGCCAACATCTATAAAGGCCGGATTACTCGCATCGAACCAAGCCTTGAGGCTGCCTTTGTCGATTTCGGCTCCGAGCGCCATGGCTTCCTGCCCCTCAAAGAAATCTCCCGCGAATACTTCAAGAAGGCCCCTGAAGGCCGCGTCAACATCAAGGACGTCCTGAGCGAAGGCCAGGAAGTCATCGTCCAGGTCGAAAAAGAAGAACGTGGCAACAAGGGCGCCGCCCTGACCACCTTCATCAGCCTGGCCGGCCGTTACCTGGTCCTGATGCCAAACAACCCGCGTGCCGGCGGCATCTCCCGCCGCATCGAAGGCGAAGAGCGCAACGAACTGCGCGAAGCCCTCAACGGCCTGGTCGCGCCAGCCGACATGGGCCTGATCGTGCGCACTGCCGGCCTGGGCCGCAGCAGCGAAGAAATGCAGTGGGACCTCGACTACCTGCTGCAACTGTGGACCGCCATCAAAGAAGCCTCGCTGGATCGTTCCGCGCCGTTCCTGATCTACCAGGAAAGCAACGTGATCATCCGCGCCATCCGCGATTACCTGCGCCAGGACATCGGCGAAGTGCTGATCGACAGCGTCGAAGCCCAGGACGAAGCCCTGACCTTCATTCGCCAGGTGATGCCGCAGTACGCCAGCAAGATCAAGCTCTACGAAGACAGCGTTCCGCTGTTCAACCGTTTCCAGATCGAAAGCCAGATCGAGACCGCCTTCCAGCGCGTCGTCGAACTGCCGTCCGGCGGCTCCATCGTCATCGATCCGACCGAAGCCCTGGTGTCCATCGACATCAACTCGGCCCGCGCCACCAAAGGCAGCGACATCGAAGAAACCGCCCTGCAGACCAACCTTGAAGCGGCCGAGGAAATCGCCCGTCAGTTGCGCCTGCGCGACATCGGCGGCCTGATCGTCATCGACTTCATCGACATGACCCCGGCCAAGAACCAGCGCGCCGTGGAAGAAAAGGTCCGTGAATGCCTGGAAGCCGACCGCGCCCGCGTACAGGTCGGTCGCATCTCGCGCTTCGGCCTGCTGGAAATGTCCCGTCAGCGCCTGCGTCCATCCCTGGGCGAAAGCAGCGGCATCGTTTGCCCGCGTTGCAACGGCACCGGCATCATCCGTGACGTCGAGTCGCTGTCCCTGGCGATCCTGCGCCTGATCGAAGAAGAAGCCCTGAAAGACCGCACCGCCGAAGTTCGCGCCCAGGTGCCGATCCCGGTGGCCGCGTTCCTGCTCAACGAAAAACGCAACTCGATCACCAAGATCGAACTGCGCACCCGCGCCCGCATCGTCATCCTGCCGAACGATCACCTCGAGACACCGCACTTCGAAGTGCAGCGCCTGCGCGATGACAGCCCGGAAGCCCACACCAACCAGTCCAGCTACGAAATCGCTGCCGCCGCCGCCGAAGTGGAAGAAGTCCAGCCGGCCGCCGCCACTCGCACCCTGGTTCGCCAGGAAGCCGCGGTCAAGACGGCTCCGGCCCGCGCCAACGCTCCGGTTCCGACCGAAGTGGCCGCTCCGGTTGCCGCCCCGGCCGCAGCCCCCGAACCAAGCCTGTTCAAAGGCCTGGTGAAGTCGCTGGTCAGCCTGTTCGCCACCAAGGAAGAACCCGCCACCCCGGCCGTCGTCGCCAAGCCTGCCGCTACCGAGCGTCCTGCCCGCAACGAAGAACGCCGCAACGGTCGCCAGCAGACCCGCAACCGCAACGGTCGTCGCGATGAAGAGCGCAAGCCTCGCGAAGAACGTGCACCGCGTGAAGAACGTGCGCCACGTGAGCCGCGTGAAGAACGCCAGCCGCGCGAAGCCCGTGAGGAAGCGCCAGCCGTAGCCCGCGAAGAACGCGCACCGCGTCCGCCGCGCGAAGAACGTCAGCCACGCGCACCGCGTGAAGACCGCAAGCCACGTGGCGAGCGCGAAGAACGTGTTCGTGAACTGCGCGAGCCACTGGATGCCGCCCCGGCTGTGGCTGCCGCCACCGCTGAAGAGCGTCCAGCCCGCCAGCCTCGTGAAGAACGCGCACCGCGTCCTCCACGTGAAGAACGCCAACCACGCGCCGAGCAGGCAACCGCCGCTGCCAGCGAAGAAGAAGTGCTGAATGCCGAAGAGCAGCTGCAGGAAGATGGCCAGGACACCGCCGAAGGCGATCGTCCACGCCGCCGCTCCCGTGGTCAGCGTCGTCGCAGCAACCGTCGTGAACGTCAGCGCGACGCCAACGGCAACGTGATCGAAGGTTCGGAAGAGTCCGAATCCACCGAGAACGCCGAAGCGCCAAGCGCTGCGGACCTGGCCGCCGGCCTGGCCGTGACCGCGGCCGTTGCCAGCAGCGCGATCAGCGCCCCGGCTGAAGCCCAGGCTCACGAACAAGCCGAACGTGCCACCGCTGCGGTGGAAAACGCGCCGGTTGAAGCGCCTGTAGTCGAAGCCACCACCCCGGTAGAAGCCACCGCCTCGCCAGAAGTGGAACTCGCACCGGCCCATGACGCCCAGCCTGAAGCCGAAGTCGCCGTCGAGCCTGCACCGGTCGTCGAGGCTCCAGTCGTTGCTGCCGAACCGGTCGTCGAAGCACCGGCCGAGGAAAAGGCACCAGAGCCTGTCCGCGAAGAGCAGACTGCGTTCAACTGGACCGCCGAGCCAGCCGCACCGGCACCTGTTGTCGAGCCTGAGCCGGCACCAGAGCCCGTGAAAGCGGTCGAGCCAGAAGTGATCGAGCCTGCTCCAGTGGTCGAGGCACCGGTGGTTGCCGAAGTCCCGGCCCCGGTGGAAGAGCCTGTACCTGCCAGCGCCCTGACCGCGAATGGCCGTGCACCGAACGATCCACGTGAAGTGCGTCGTCGCAAGCGTGAAGCCGAGCGTCTGCAGAAGGAAGCCGAACAAGCTGCCGCTGCCGCCGCTCAAGCGCCTGCTGCCGAGCCTGCGCCAGTCGTGGAAGAAGTCGCCGAGGCAGCCCCTGCCCCTGCCCCTGCCCCTGCCCCGGCCGCCGAAACCCCGGTTGAATCGGCTCCGACGTTCGACGAGCCTCAGCACACCGCTGAAGAAATCGCACCACGTCACACTGAAGCCCTGGAAAAAGAGCACGAGCCTAAACCTCACGCCTGATTCCACCGCCCAGTAAAAAGCCCCGCCTGGTAACCCCAGGCGGGGCTTTTTTATGCCTTCAGAGTTATCCACAGGGGACTGGAAGCGGACAAAAGTCCAATGTGGGAGCGAGCTTGCTCGCGATGGCGCCGGGTCAGCTTGCATCAATGCTGAAGTCAGACCGCTTTCGCGAGCAAGCTCGCTCCCACAGGGTTCTGCGTCGCCTGTTATTTGAAGACCAGTGCCTCTGGCACATCCACGTCCCACGTCACGCCAGGGTCGTCCACCGGCACTTCGACCACTGGCGCCCCGGCAAACAATACCTTGGCTCCCCGATCGCCGGTGAGCGCCATCAGTTTCGGCCCAAACTCACCACCGAATCCAACCGGATGCCCGTACTCACCGGCCAGGACCGGCACGCTGATGCCGTCCGCGCGAATCCCCGCCACCACCTGCTCGATGCTCGACGGCAGGATGAAGGGCATGTCCCCCAGCACCATCAGCCAGCCATCAAGCTCAGGGCAGGCCTGAACACCGGCGGCAATGCTGTCGCCCAGGCCGGGGGAGTCCAGTTCCACGAAATCGCAGCCATAGGCCTGGGCCATGCGAATGGCTTGCGGCCGGTCCTTGCTCGTCACCAGCACGCGCTTTTCCAGGGAGGCTGGCAGATTCACCAGCACCTGCTCGATCACCGAGCGCACGGCACCGTCACGCCCGGTGCAATCGGCGAGCAATTTATCCTTGCCGGGGCCTGCAATCCGGCGAAAACGGCTGCCCGTTCCGGCCGCCAGGATGATCACGCCAATCGACTCGCTCATACGCCCTCCTTACCCACGGCTTACAGCGGTTTTTTCTGCCGCAGTTCCACGCCATTCTTGATGGCCACGATTTCGGCCAGCAGCGACAAGGCGATTTCCGCCGGGGTATGGCTGCCGATATGCAAGCCGATCGGTCCATGCAAGCGCTCAATCGCCTCCGCAGACAAGCCTAGCTGAGCCAGGTTGTCCCGGCGTTTCTGGCTGTTGACCCGCGAACCCAGGGCGCCGACATAAAAAGCCTTGGAGTCCAGTGCCGTGAGCAGCGCCATGTCGTCCAGGCGTGGATCATGGGTCAGCGCCACAATGGCCGTGCGCTCGTCGGTCTGGATGCTCAACACGGCTTCGTCGGGCATCCCCGGGACGAAGCGCCCATGCTGTTCCTCCCAACCATAGACGAACTCCTTGCGCGGATCGCAAATCAGCACTTCGAAGTCCAGCAGCCGGGCCATTTCCGCCACGTAGCGCGACAATTGCCCGGCCCCGATCAGCAGCAACCGCCAACGCGGGCCGTAAATGGCCCGCAGCACCTGCCCATCGAACACCAGCACGTCGGTCTTGATGGCCGGGGTCAGGACCACGTTGCCGCTGGCGACCGTCAGTTCACGGGCGACAATTTCATGGGCTTCGCAGCGCTCCAGCAGTTCGGCGACCCACTGTGGATCGCCCACCCGCTCTTCGGTCAGGCGCAGGGTGCCGCCGCACGGCAGGCCGAAGCGCGCCGCTTCTTCGCGGGTGACGCCATAGGTGATCAGTTGCACCGGCGGACCGTCCGCCGGAATACGGCCGTCGTGCAGCCGGGCGATCAGGTCATCCTCGACACAACCGCCCGACACTGAACCGATCACCACGCCATCTTCGCGCAAGGCCAGCATCGCCCCCGGCGGCCTTGGCGCAGTGCCCCAGGTCTGGACCACGGTGAACAACACCACTCGCTGCCCGGCGCGGCGCCACTCGAGCACGCTGCGCAGGACATTCAGATCGACGCTGTCCATCAGGCCTTGGCCTGTTGCCAGCCTTGCAGCTGATAGCGCACAGGCAGGTTACGGATACGCTGGCCGGTGGCGGCGAAAATCGCGTTGCACAGAGCCGGCGCAATCGGCGGCACGCCCGGCTCGCCAACCCCACCCAACGGCACCTCACCCGGCGGCGTGACCAGGTGCACGGCCACTTCCTTGGGGGCCAGGGACATGCGCGCCACTTCGTACATATGAAAATTGTCCTGCTGCACCTTGCCATCCTTGAAACTGATTTCGCCCACCATGGCATTGCCCAGGCCCATGACGCAGGCGCCTTCGAATTGCGAGCGGATGCGCTCGGGGTTGATCTGCGGGCCGCAGTCCACGGCGATGTCCGCCTTGTGCACGATCACCGTGCCATCGTCCTTGACCTCCACCTCGAGCACCGCCGCCACGTAGGTGACGAAGCTGTAGTGCACCGCCAGCCCCAGGCCACGGCCCTTGGGCAGTTCCCGGCCCCAACCGGCGGCCTTCGCGGCGGTTTCCAGCACCGTGCGGATCCGCGCCGTATCAATCGGGTAACGCTCGGGGGATTCGCCGTAGTTCCATTCTTCGCTCAAAGTGCGCGGATCGATCTTACGGTCCGGCCCGAGCAATTTGACCTGGTACTTCAGCGGATCCTGGCCGGCTTTGTGGGCCAGTTCGTCAATGAAGCTCTGGATTGCGAAGCCGTGAGGAATGTTCGACACCGAGCGATACCAGCCCACCCGGGCATGGGCCACCGCCTCGGGGTTCTCCAGGCGCAGGTTGGGAATGGCGTAGGCCATGTTGGTCACGCCCATGCCTATTTCGAACGGTGCCTCGTGAGTCATGCCCGGTGCAAACAGTGCGGTGATGCTCGGGGCTACGGTGCGGTGCAGCCAACCGGACGGCATGCCGTCCTGGTTCAGGCCGGCCTTGAGGTATTCGGCCGATACGGTATGGAAGTACGAGTGATGAATGTCGTCCTCGCGGGTCCATTGCACCCGTACTGCCTGGCCGGGAAACTCCTTGGCGAGGACCGCCGCCTCGACGACAAAGTCAGGTTTTGACTTGCGTCCGAAACCGCCGCCCAGCAACGTGATGTTCACCGTGACCTTCTCGAAAGGAATGCCCAGGCGTTCGGCGACACGCTCACGGGTGACCTGCGGTGCCTGGCTCGGCGCCCAGGCCTCGCATTGGCCGTCCTTGAACCGGGCGACGGCAACCATCGGTTCCATGGGGGACTGGGACAGGTGCGGCAAGTAATACGACGCCTCCAACGTCGAATCAGCCTTGGCCAGCGCATCGTCGAGGTCACCGCTGCTGCGCACGACTTTTCCAGGCTTGAGGGCGGCCGCTTCCAGTTCCTTGCGATAGACAATGGAGTCATAACCGGCATTCGGGCCGTCGTCCCACTGGATTTTCAGCGCCTCGCGGCCCTTGATCGCCGCCCAGGTGTTCTTCGCCACCACCGCTACGCCGCCCAACGGCTGGAATTCCGAGGGCAGCGGACGGCCCTCTATCTGGACCACCTTGACCACGCCCGGTACCTTCAGCGCCGCGCTGCTGTCCACGCTCTTGACCTTGCCGCCATAGACCGGCGGACGCGCGATGACCGCATAGAGCATGCCGTCGAAATGCACATCGGCACCAAACACCGCACGACCGTTGACGATGTCCGCGCCATCGATGGCCCGGCTCGCTTCCTTGCCGATGTAGCGGAACTCCGATGGCTGCTTGAGACGCAAGCTGTCACGGGCCGGCACCGGCAAGGCACTGGCGGCGGCGGCCAATTCGCCATACCCCAATTCACGTCCCGAAGGCTGGTGCAGCACTTTGTGCAGTTGGGCATGGCATTCACCCACCGGGACCTTCCACTGGGCGGCAGCGGCCAGTTCCAGCATGGTCCGGGCGGCAGCCCCGCAACGGCGCATCGGCTCGTACCAGTGACGCATGCTGCGCGAACCGTCGGTGTCCTGGTTGCCGAAACGCGCCTCATCGGCCGGCGCCTGCTTGACCTTGACCAGCGCCCAGTCAGCGTCCAGTTCGTCGGCGACCACCATGCTCAGGCTGGTGCGCACGCCCTGGCCCATTTCCGAACGGTTGCAGATCACGGTCACGCTGCCATCGGCGGCAACGCTGACGTACACCTTCGGGTCGTCGACCGCGCCATGGGGCATGCCCTCGGCGCCGAATTTCTTTTCCTCGGCAAAGGCATCCGGCAGGCCCCACGTTGCCGCCAGCACCAGCACGCCGGTGGCGCTCGCACCCTTGAGGAAACCACGGCGGCTGAGGTTGCTCAGCACGAAATCATCGGGCAAGCGGCTCATGCCTTGGCCTCCTTCAGGTGAGTGGAAGCCTGGCGGATCGCGGTCTTGATCCGGTTATACGTGCCGCAACGGCAGAGGTTGCCGACCATAGCTTCTTCGATCTGCTCATCGCTCGGGTTGGGGTTGGTCTTGAGCAATGCGGTGGCGGACATGATCTGCCCGCCCTGGCAGTAACCGCACTGAGCCACCGCCGTGTCGAGCCAGGCCTTCTGGACGATTTGCCCGACCGGGTCGGCATGAAGCCCGTCGATGGTGCTGACGTCCTGCCCTTTCACCGAGCCGATTGGCGTGATGCAACTGCGCGCCGGGGCGCCGTCGATGTGGATGGTGCAGGCGCCACACAGGCCCAGGCCACAGCCGAATTTGGTACCGTTGTAACCGGCCACATCCCGGATAGCCCACAGCAGCGGCATGTCCTCGGTCACATCCAGTTGATGGTCTTTTCCATTGAGTTTCAGGGTAATCATGGGCACGCCCGCACATTATTCGAGTGATGGGGTCGAGCAATCTGCCGCTTGGGTAACGGGTCGGTTGTCGCAGACTGGCTCAGGCTGATCGGGCTCTCTTATGCAGTCGCACACAGGCGTCTGCACCGGTCCTTTAGGATGCGATGGTCGCATCGTTAGCGAACTAAATTAACCCAGGATCAAGCAAAACGCCCTGCACAATCCTGCACAAATGATCTGTGCGTGATTGTGGCAGGGCGTTGTTCAGTTGATCGCGAGCAAGCTTTGCTCCCACCGCGCTCAGTACCGATTGGGCTCCATTTCCAGCTCGACCTGGAAACGTTCGGCAATGTCTTTCTGGATGCGCAAGGCCAGGTCCAACAGTTGCGGGCCCGTGGCATTGCCGTAGTTGACCAGCACCAACGCCTGCAACTTATGCACACCCGCATCACCCTCGCGAAAGCCCTTCCAGCCGGCCCGTTCGATCAGCCAGCCGGCGGCGATTTTCATCTGCCCTTCGGGCTGTGGATAAGCCACAAGATCAGGGTATTGCTGCTTGAGATACGCCACGTGCGTGGCCGGCACCAGCGGGTTCTTGAAGAAGCTGCCGGCATTGCCCAGCATGGCCGGGTCGGGGAGTTTTTCGCTGCGGATGCTGCAAATGGCCCGGCTCACATCCGTGGGCGTCGGCTGATCGATGCCCTGTTCGGTCAGTCGCTGGCGAACCGGGCCGTACTCCAGATGCAAGTGTGCGGCGCGGCTGAGGGCAAAGCGCACCCGCAGGATCAACCAGCGACCCGCTTGCTGTTTGAACAGGCTGTCGCGATAAGCAAACCGACAGTCTTCAAGGGTGAAGTCCCTCAGCTCGCCGGTCTGGCGATCCAGGGCGGTGAGGCCGGCGAAGACATCCTTGATCTCCACACCGTAGGCGCCGATGTTTTGCATCGGTGCCGCGCCTACGGTACCGGGAATCAGGCTGAGGTTTTCCAGGCCCGACCAGCCTTGCGCCAACGTATGTTGGACGAAGGGATGCCAGGGTTCCCCGGCTTCGGCCTCGATCACCACCCGTTCGCCATCATCGCTGAGCAGGCGGATTCCCTGGCTGGCCATGCGCAGCACCAAGGCGTCGATGTCGCCGGTCAGCAACAGGTTGCTGCCGCCACCGATCACCAGCAGCGGCACGGCATGCTCGCTGGCATAGGCCAGCGCCTGGCGAACATCGCCATCGTCGCGGGCTTCGGCGAACAACCGGGCGCTGACGTCCACGCCAAAACTGTTGAAGGGCTTGAGGCTGACGCCCGCCCGTACCTGCAAGGTCATAACCGCCCCTTCAATTCGATCACCAGGCGATCGGTGGCCCGCTCGATCAAGTCCAACACCTGCTCGAAGCCCTGCTCGCCGTCATAGTACGGGTCAGGCACGTCATCAAGTTCGGCTTCGTAGCGCCGCAGGAACAGATCCAGCTCGGCCTTGCCATTGGCCGGTTGCAGGGCCTGGAGATTGCGCAGGTTGCTGCTGTCCATCGCCAGGATCAGGTCATAGGCGGCAAAATCGGCGCGGGTAACCTGTTGCGCGCGCTGGGCCGACAGGTCGTAGCCACGCTTCAAGGCCGCCGCCTGGCTGCGCTTGTCCGGGGCCTTGCCGACGTGCCAGTCACCGGTGCCGGCGGAAGCGACTTCCACCTGCCCGGCCAGCCCGGCCTCTCGCAACTTGTGGCGCAAGATGCCTTCGGCGGTGGGTGAGCGGCAGATATTGCCGAGACAGACGAACAGGACCCGCATCAGGCCTCCAGCAGGCGGCGAACGCGCTCGAGGTCTTCGGCGGTGTCGACACCGGTCGGTGGGGCGATCAGCGCATCGGCGACATGGATCCGCACGCCATGCCACAGCGCTCGCAGTTGTTCCAGGGCCTCAGTGTTTTCCAGCCAGCACGGACCCCAGGCGACGAAGTCCTGGAGGAAGCCGGCGCGGTAGGCGTAGATGCCGATGTGACGACGGTACGGCACGCCTTGCGGCATCACGTCGCGACCTTGGGCGAAGGCATCCCGCGCCCAGGGCAACGTCGCACGGCTGAAGGTCAACGCCAGGCCATTGAGGTCGCTGACCACCTTGACCACGTTGGGATTGAACAGGGTCTGCACATCCTCGATCGGCTCGGCCAGGGTGGCCATGCGCGCTTCGGTGTGGGCCGCGAGGTTGGCGGCGACCTGATCGATCACGCTCGGCGGGATCAACGGCTCGTCACCTTGCACATTGACCACAATCGCGTCGGCGGCAAGACCGAGCTTCGCCGCGACCTCCGCCAGGCGATCGGTACCGGAATTATGGTCTTCGCGCGTCAGCACGACCTCGGCGCCAAAACCTTTGCAGGCCTCGACGATACGCGCATCGTCAGTCGCCACCACCACGCGCTGGGCGCTGCTTTTACTGGCTTGCTCCCAGACATGCTGGATCATCGGCTTGCCGGCGATCGACAGCAACGGCTTGCCGGGCAGGCGTGTCGAGGCGAAGCGCGACGGAATGACAACGGTAAAGGCGGTGGTCATTTATCCAGACGCTCGTCGGTGGTCAGGGTGCGGGCTTCGCTTTCGAGCATCACCGGGATGCCGTCGCGAATCGGGTAGGCCAGGCCGGCACCCTTGCTGATCAGTTCGGTCTTGTCGGCGCTGAGCTTGAGCGGACCTTTGCAGACCGGGCAGGCCAGAATATCGAGCAGTTTGGTGTCCATGGAATTCCCCTGGGTAAAAGGTGTTAAGGCAAGAGCCGATCCGGCAACAGGCGCATCAACTGCGTATCGAACCAGGCCGCGAAGGCCGGCGACGGCGCGGCGTCCACCGCCAGGTACCACCAGTCGGGCGCGGCGAAGGCACGGCATTTGACCGCGTCTTTTTCCGTCATGACCACCGGCAGGGAAGGCGTGAAGTTCAAGGCCTGGGCGCTGTATTCGGCATGGTCGGCAAACCCGTGCGGTATTGGCCGCCAGTGTAGCGTTTCGAGGGTCTTGAAGAAACGCTGGGGGTTGCCGATGCCGGCCACGGCGTGCAGGGTCTGGCCGGGTGGAAAATGGTCGAGGGGACGGCGTTCGCCACTGGCCAGGTTCACCAGTTCGGTGGGGCGCAATTGGAAGGCAAAGCCGTCTTCGCGGTCGGCACTGGCGCCGTTGTACAGCACGGCGTCGACCGATTGCAGGCGCTCGACCGGTTCGCGCAACGGCCCGGCGGGCAGGCAACGCCGGTTGCCCAGGCCGCGGGCGCTATCGATCAGCACCAGCTCGAGGTCCCGGGCCAGCCGATAATGCTGCATGCCGTCGTCGGACAGGATCAGGTCCAGCGGCTCGGCCTCCAGCAGCGCCTGGACCGCGCGGCTGCGGTCGGGGTCGATCATCAACGGCACGCCCGTGCGCTGGACGATCAACAGCGGCTCGTCCCCCGCGACGTCGGCGCCCTGCCCGGCCGCGACCCGCCATGGCAGTTGCGGCGGCTTGGCGCCATAGCCCCGGCTGACCACCCCGACCCGCAAGCCACTGCGCTGGCAGTGCTGGATCAGCCACAGGATCAACGGCGTCTTGCCAGTGCCACCCACGGTGATATTGCCCACCACCACCAACGGCACGGGGGGCTGGTAGATCTGGCCTTCACCCGCCAGGAAACGCTCGCGCTTGCTCACCACCACCCGCCGGTACAACCACTCCAGCGGCCGTAGCAGGGTCAGGGCCGGGTGGCCTTCGTACCACGCGGCAAGCAATCGATCGGACATGGCCATCAGGGTGCCGGAGCCGCCTCGACCGTGGTCATGCGCAGATGGCTGAAACCGAGCTTGCCGGCCGCGTCCATGGCGGTGATCACCGATTGATGAGGGGTCTTGCCGTCGGCACTGATGGACAGCGGCAGGTTGGTGTCGCCGCCGGATTCTTTCTGCAGGGCCTCGATCAGGCTCGCCAGGTCGCTCTTGGGCAGCAACTGGTTATTCACCGAAAACGCCCCTTCGGCGCTGATGGTGACTTCCAGGTTCTTCAATTGCTGGTCTTCGGCCGGCGAGCCGCTGACGGCTTGCGGCAATTCCACCTTGAGCTGGGTTTCCCGGGTGAACGTGGTGGTCACGACGAAAAACAGCAGCAGGATGAACACCACGTCGATCAGCGACGCGAGGTTGATCTCGATGTTTTCCCGTGGCTTGCGGCGGAATTTCACTGCTTGCCCCCAGCCAGGTCCACGTCACGGTCACCCTGCACCACCTCGACCAGCTTGATGGCTTCCTGCTCCATGCCAACGACCAACTCGTCGACGCGGCGTTGCAGGAACCGATGGAAGAACACGGCCGGAATACCCACCATCAGGCCGGCGGCGGTGGTGATCAGGGCCTTGGAAATCCCCCCGGCCAGTACCGCGGCATTGGTGGTCATGCCAGAGCCGGTAAACGCGCTGAAGATGTCGATCATGCCCAGCACCGTCCCCAGCAGGCCCAGCAGCGGGGACATGGCGGCGATAGTGCCCAGGGTATTGATGTAGCGCTCCAGCTCATGGATGACCCGGGCGGCGGCTTCCTCGATGCACTCCTTCATGATCTCGCGACCATGCTTGGAGTTCGCCAGGCCGGCGGCAAGGACTTCCCCCAAGGGCGAACTGGCCCGCAGCTCCTTGAGCTTGTCCTTGTTCAGTTGCTTGTCCTTGATCCAGACCCAGACCTGCCCGAGCAGATGCTCCGGGGTCACGCGGCTGGCCCGCAGGGTCCACAGGCGTTCGGCAACGATACCCAGTGCCGCGATGGAACTCAGAATGATCGGCAACATCATCCAGCCGCCGGATTTGACCAATTCCCACACAGTGACTGCCCCCTCGAAAAAGTGCGCCACTTTATCACACAGACTCGCCTTGCAGACCCGCCCCGCCGATAAGCGCATCAGCCGATTGCCCTGGATCAATGTTGCCCCAGTGGCCCGACGGCGGGCGGATCGCGCCAGTAACGTCGGTGCCCGGCCTCGGTGCGCGGCACCTCGAACGCGCCCAGTTGCAGACGAATGGCGCCCTGCTCGGCGCTATCGTAGACCGCCAGGCCCGAGCGGCGGTAGCGGGCCATCACTTGGGGATGGGGATGACCGAACGCGTTGCCCTGCCCTCGAGAGATCAACACCGAATGCGGCTTGAGGCGCGACAGCAACGCCATCGACGACGAACTGCGGCTGCCGTGATGAGGCGCGGCCAGCCACTGGATCGGTAGCGCCAGGGCCTCGTCGAGCAAGGCGCGCTCGGCAGGGGTGTCGATATCGCCGGTCAACAGCAGGCGTTCGCCGCCGGCCTCCACCAGCAGGACGCAGGACTTCTGGTTGCTTTCGACAGCAGATGCCCAGCGCCACAGCTCGAACCCGACGCCATCCCATTCCCAGCGCCTGCCGCTGTCGCAAGGCCCGGCTTGCAGTTCATCGGGCAGCGCGTCGGGATCGCCACTGATGACTTCCATCGTCGGCAGCCCATTGCGCACTGCTTGGGCACCGCCGGCATGATCGGCATCGGCATGACTGAGGAGCATCAGGTCCAAGCCGTGCACACCGAGCTTGCGCAAGGTCGGCAGTACGACGCGCTCGCCCGCATCGGCCTCGCCAAAACGTGGCCCGGCGTCGTAAAGCAGGCTGTGATGCCGGGTGCGCACCAGCACCGCCAGCCCTTGGCCCACGTCCAGTTGCCAGACCTCGGCGTGCCCTTGCGGCAGGTGTTCTCGCGGGGGAAACACCATCAGCAGCACCATCGGCCACCCCAGCACACGCAGCGGCACGCCTTTGGGCAGCAGCAGCAAAAATGCCCCTGAAGCGGCGATGCCCAAGGCCCACGGCGGGATCGCAACGGGGACCCAGGCGGGTATTCGTCCGGCAATCAGCCCCAGCCCCTTGAACAACAGATCGAGCAACCCGCCGGCGATCCACAGCAGGCCTTCACCGATGAGCGGTACTGGCAAAAACGCCGTGCCGAGCAGCGCTGGCGGCAAGACCAGCAGGCTGATCCAGGGCACCGCGAGCAAGTTCACCAGCGGCCCGCTGAGGCTGACCGGCAAGCCCACGATCAACAGCAACGGACACAGGCCGACCGCAACCAGCCACTGGGCACGGGTCCAGGTTTGCCACCAGCGCCAGGGCCCCAGGCGAGCGCCAAAGGTGAACATCAGGATGGCCACGGCCGCAAACGACAACCAGAACCCTGGCCGCAGGCTGGCAAGCGGGTCGAACACCAGCACCCCGGTGAAAGCCAACAGCCATGCCCACCACGGATCCGGCTGTTTGAAACGCAAGCGCCACAGCAACACCAGGCCAATCATTGCGCAGGCCCGCCGCACCGGCACCTCGAAGCCGGCGAGCAAGCCGTAGCCCAGGGCGGCGCAAAAGGCCAGCGCACAGGCCCAGGGCAACCACGCCAGCCCTGCCGGCCACAGGCCATAACGCGCCGCGCCGGCCACCAACAGATACACCAGGCCGGCCAGCAGACCGATGTGCTGCCCGGAGATCACCAGCAAATGGACAGTGCCGGTGTCTTGCAAAACCTGCCAGTCCTCGCGACTCAGCCCGCCGCCGTCGCCCAGGACCAATGCCGCCAGCGCGCCGGAGCGGCCGTGGGCGTCGACCTGTGCCAGCGCCTGGCGCACCTCGTCACGCCAGGCGCCCCGGGCCGCTTGCAGGAGCCGCCCGTCCTTGACCGTACCGGTTGCGCCAACGCCACGGCTCAACAACCAGGCGGCGTAGTCGAAACCGTGTGGATTCAACAACCCGGCGGGCCGCTTGAGCTTCACCGCCAATCGCCATCGTTCGCCACTGTTGATGGGCGGTCCCGCGAACCAGGCCAGGCGCATCGTTGTCGGTAATCGGGTACGACGCGAATGGACATCGGCCAGTTCGAAGCGCACCACGCCGTCGCCCTGTTGCGGCAAACCGACGACGCGCCCTTCGACCCAGCGGGTTTCTCCGTCCAGGGCGGCGGGCAATCGATTGTCCAGCGCCCACTGCGCCGACAGGCAGGCCCAGGCCAGCCCGAACAGGAAAAAACCCAGCGGGTAGGTTCGAAACGGCAACACCATCAGCGCCAGCACCGGCATGGCTGCAACCAGCCACAACGGCGGCAGTACCGGTAAACAAATCGGGGCCAACAACCCCAATGCAAGCGCGACTAATCCTGTGCGCATAACCCGTCCTTGAGAGTGCCCCTCTTCAGGCATAGACGGTCAGCGGCACCCCCGGCGTTATCAATTGTCACAAAGTCTGAATCTGCCAGCCGTAGAATCCAGACATACTTGCGGCCTTTACTGCGTTGAACCGACCGAGAAGCCTTATGCCCCGGCGCCTATTCAAACGTTACATGCCAGACCCAGAGAGCATTCGGGAACATAAGTCCTTACGTTTTCTCGGCACCCTGCTGCACGACCCCAACCTTTGGCACCTCAATCGGCACTCCGTGGCCCGGGCGATGGCTGTTGGCCTGTTTGCCGCATTCCTGCCAATCCCGTTGCAAATGTTGCTGGCCGCCGCGCTGGCCGTCACGGTGCGCGGCAATATGCCGATTGCGGTGAGCCTGGTGTGGCTGACCAATCCGATCACCATGCCTGCGGTGTTTTTCTGCACCTACCAGACCGGTGCCTGGCTGATGGACGTGCCTGCCCGGACACTGCCCGAAGAACTGACCTGGGAATGGATCAGCGGCCAGTTATCCACCTTGTGGCAGCCATTCCTGCTGGGCTCGGTGGTGACCGGCCTGGTGCTCGGTGCCCTGGCCTACTTCGTCACCATGAGTTACTGGCGCTGGTGGGTGGCCAGACAGTGGCGGCGGCGCAAGAAAAGCCGGATGTGAGATGCAAAAAAGGCCTCCTGGGAATGGAGGCCTTTTTTGTGGTGCATGGACTGCGTCCACCCAAATCCCCTGTGGGAGCGAGCTTGCTCGCGAAAGCGGTGGGTCAGCTTGCATTGATGCTGAATGTGCCGCCGTCATCGCGAGCAAGCTCGCTCCCACTGGGGGCTGGGGTCAGGTGCGCATGCCGCGCCCGCTGACCAGCAACCGCGCACAGCCGATGTAGAGCACCACGGTGGCCACCAGCATGAAGGTGATGGCGATGCTGATCTTGATGTCCGACACCCCGAGGATCCCGTAACGGAACGCGTTGACCATGTGCAACACCGGGTTGGCCAGGGACACGGTCTGCCAGAACGGTGGCAACAAGGAGATCGAGTAGAACACCCCGCCCAGGTAGGTCAGCGGCGTGAGCACGAACGTCGGGATAATCGAAATATCATCGAAGTTGCGCGCAAACACGGCATTGATGAACCCCAGCAGCGAAAAGATCGTGGCTGTGAGCACCACCACCAATATCGTCACCCCCAGGTGATGCACCTGCAGATCGGTGAAGAACAACGACAGCAGGGTCACGATCAGGCCCACCGCCAGGCCGCGCAGGACACCGCCCAAGGTGTAGCCGATGAGGATCGTATGGGGCGACACCGGCGAGACCATCAGCTCCTCGATCGAACGCTGGAACTTGCTGCCGAAGAAACTCGACACCACGTTGCCGTAGGAGTTGGTGATCACCGACATCATGATCAGCCCCGGCACGATGTAGTCCATGTACGTGAAGCCACCCATGTCGCCGATCTGCCGGCCGATCAGGTTACCGAAGATCACGAAGTACAAGACCATGGTGATGGCCGGTGGCAGCAGCGTCTGCGGCCAGATCCGCATGAAACGCCGGACTTCACGGTAAACGATGGTATTGAGGGCGATGAGGTTGGGGCGCAGTTCGGAACTCATGCTCATACCGCCACCTTCGCCAGATTCTTCTCCACCAGGGACACGAACAACTCCTCGAGGCGATTGGTTTTGTTGCGCAGGCTCAGCACTTCAATGTTTTGCAGGGCCAGTTGGGTGAACAGCCCGGTGATGCCCACGGCTTTGTCCACCTGCACTTCCAGGGTACGGCTGTCCACCAGGCGCGCCGGATAGCCGATGAGCTGGGGCGCGGTCTTCAGGTCGTGTTTCAGGTCCAGCAGGAAGGTTTCCACATGCAGTTGGCTGAGCAACTGGCGCATGCTGGTGTTCTCGACAATGGTGCCGTGGTCGATGATGCCGATGTTGCGGCACAACTGCTCAGCCTCTTCCAGGTAATGGGTGGTGAGGATGATGGTGATGCCTTTCTGGTTCAGTTCGGTCAAAAAGCTCCACATCGAACGACGCAGTTCGATGTCCACGCCAGCGGTCGGTTCGTCGAGGATCAGCAGGCGCGGCTCATGCACCAGCGCGCGGGCGATCATCAGGCGACGCTTCATGCCGCCGGACAGTGAACGGGACGGCACGTCACGCTTGTCCCACAGGCCCAATTGGGTCAGGTACTGCTCGGCGCGCTCGTTGGCGATCTTTGGCGGAATGCCGTAGTAACCGGCCTGGGTCACGACGATGTCGAAGGTCTTTTCGAACTGGTTGAAGTTGAATTCCTGGGGCACCACGCCAATGCAGCGCTTGAGGGCTGCGGGCTCGCGGTCCAGATCATGACCGAACACGTTCACCGTGCCGCTGGTCTTGTTCACCAAAGTGGAAAGAATGCCGATGGTGGTGGATTTGCCGGCACCGTTAGGGCCGAGCAAGGCGAAGAAATCACCTTCGGCGACGTCCAGATCGATACCACTCAAGGCCTGGAAACCGTTGCCGTAGGTTTTGGTTAGCTGCCGGATGGACAGAGCGGAACTCATATCGGATTACGCACCAAGAAGGGAGGGAAGAAAAGAATAGATAAGGGCGGGCGGCGAGCAATGCAACACGGCGCACCAAGGCAATGGTGCTTGGCGTCGCCGCACAAGTACAGTCAAGCGTGTTGATAGTAGGTATTAAGTCAACGCGGTCATGACGGCTTTGCGATAGGCCGGGCGCTGCTGCAACCGCGCGTACCAGGCCTGTACGGCAGGCCGCTCGGCGCGCTGGATGGGCATCTCGAACCAGGCATAAATGAAACTGCCCAGGGGAATGTCGCCCACGCCGATTTCATCACCCGACAGGTAAAGCTGTGCACTCAAGGTCCGCTCGACCATGGCCAGCAGATCGTCGCACTCCTTGATCGCCGCGTTGATGGCCGTCCAATCCTGTTGTTCGGCCGGGGTGCGCAAGACGCCCCAGAACACCGTGCGAAACGGTGCGGCAAAGCTGGACGTGGTCCAGTCCATCCATTTTTCAGCCTGGGCCCGGGCCTGTACGCCAGCAGGATACCAAGCCGAACCCGACGCATGACGAGCCGCCAGGTAACGCACGATGGTGTTGGACTCCCAGAGCACGAAGCCGTCGTCCTCGATCATCGGCACGCGGCCGTTGGGGTTTTTCGCGCGGTACTCGGGCGTGTCCACCACACCGAACGCCCCGCCCGCATCGATAGCCTCGTAGGCCAGCCCCAACTCCTCCGCGCACCATAATGCCTTGCGCACATTCGATGAATTTTTCCGGCCCCATATCTTCAGCATCACGGCGTCCTCGATGGATAAATGCCGCAGCAGCATACGCCGGATCAGGCGCGACTCAAATCGCCCTGCATGTCGCCGAACAGGTGCGGGTAGCACTTTTCCAGGTGTTCGAAGAAGAATGCCTCGGGCACGTCGGCGAACTGGCCATGGTCGGTGATGTACTCCATCAGCTTCGCCCCTTGCCGATTGAACGGGTGGAAGACGCTGTCGTGGCGACCGTCGAATTCGAGCGGGGCCACGTCGAACAACGCGCACAAGCCCTGGTTGAAAGCTGGCGTGGCCTTGACCCAGCGGTCGTTCAGGTACAGCTCGGTATAACCGTGCATGGCGAACACGTCGCTCCTGAGCAACTCCAGCAGACGCGGGGTGGACAGGTGGTTGCGTACATCCGCCAGGCCGATGCGCGCCGGGATGCCGCAATGCCGGGCGCAGCCGGCCAGCAAGGTGGCCTTGGGCACGCAATAGCTTTCCCTTGCAGCCAGCGCATAACTGCCACGCAGGGTCGCCGGGTCGCGACTGAAGGTATAGGGGTTGTAGCGCACCGCCTCGCGTACGGCGTAATACAGGCTGACCGCCTGGGCCCGCGGGTCGCGCTCGGCGCCGCGGTGGGTTTCGGCGAAGTCGATGACCGCGGGATGATCGCTGTCGATAAAGCGGCCGGGGTTCAGATATTGCTGCATAAAGGAAAGGCCTCTGGAAAAACATCACCCCCGCGTAGGAGCTGTCGAGTGCAACGAGGCTGCGATCTTGTCCCAGACAGTTGAATCGCAAGCGAAAGATCAAGATCAAAAGATCGCAGCCTTCGGCAGCTCCTACGGAGGGCTTGCCTCGAGTTTATCCACAGCCCCGGCCCAGGGATAACGGCATTCCGGCCAAACAATGGCGTTTTCTCACCTTGTTAACGAACGATTTCCCGCGGCTGTTGCCAACCAGACTGGCGCAATGCAACCAGGGTTTCCCACGAAATCAATCACATCGCGCCGACTGCCGGTTTTGCAGATGCCGTCTAAGCTCTGAAGGTCGGTTTTGCCTTGGTTCACGGAGGATTACATATGCTGTTGTTGTGGATACTGGTCCTGGTTGTCGGGATCGCCTGGCTGGCGCATCGGCGTACCGCCCCGCTGCCCGCGCTGGGTATCGTCGCGGTCTACCTGTTGGCCATGGGCATTTTCAGCCACGCGCCCGGCTGGCTGATGCTGATCCTCTGGGTGGTGCTCGCGGCTGTCGCGGCCCCGCTGCTGCTACCGGACCTGCGCCGCAAATATTTCAGCGCGCCGATGTTCGACTGGTTCCAGAAAACCCTGCCGCCCATGTCCGAGACCGAGCGCGACGCCATCGATGCCGGCACGGTGTGGTGGGATGGCGAACTGTTCAGCGGCCGCCCGGACTGGGACGTGCTGCTGGCCTACCCCAAGGTGCAACTGACCGAGGAAGAGCAGGCGTTCCTCGACGGCCCTACCGAAGCCCTCTGCGCGATGGTCAGCGACTGGCAGATCGGCCAGGCCATGGACCTGCCCCCTGCAGCCTGGGCCCATATCAAGGAGCACGGGTTCTTCGCGCTGATCATTCCCAAGGAATATGGCGGCAAGGGCTTCTCCGCCTATGCCCACTCCCAGGTCGCGATGAAACTGGCCACGCGCAGCGGCGACCTGGCCTCCACCGTGATGGTCCCCAACTCCCTCGGCCCGGCGGAACTGCTGCTGCACTACGGCACCGACGAGCAACGCGACCATTACCTGCCGCGACTGGCCCGCGGCGACGATATCCCCTGCTTCGCCCTGACCGGGCCGCTGGCCGGCTCCGACGCCGGGGCGATGCCCGACACCGGCATCATCTGCAAGGGCGAATGGGAAGGCCAGGAAACCCTCGGCCTGCGCCTGAACTGGGAAAAACGCTACATCACCCTCGGCCCGGTGGCCACGCTCCTGGGCCTGGCCTTCAAGGCCTATGACCCCGACCACCTGCTGGGTGACGAAGAAGACCTGGGCATCAGCCTCGCCTTGATTCCCACCGACACCCCAGGCGTGCATATCGGCCGCCGTCACCTGCCCCTGGGCGCCGCGTTCATGAACGGGCCGAACTGGGGCAAGGACGTGTTCATCCCGCTGGACTTCCTCATCGGCGGCCAGGCGATGCTCGGCAAGGGCTGGATGATGCTGATGAACTGCCTGTCGGTCGGGCGCTCGATTTCCCTGCCGGCGGTGGGCACCGGCGCGGCGAAGTTCACCAGCCTGGTGACGGGCCAGTACGCCCAGGTGCGCGAACAATTCAACGTACCGTTGTCGGCGTTCGAAGGTATCCAGGAGGCCATGGCGCGCATCGGCGGCAACGCCTGGTTGATGGATGCGGCACGCATGCTGACCGCCAACGCCGTGGACCTGGGGGAAAAACCTTCGGTGCTGTCGGCCATTCTCAAGTACCACCTGACCGAGCGTGGTCGCGAGTGCATCAGCCACGCCATGGACGTACATGGCGGCAAGGGCATCATCATGGGCCCGAACAATTACCTGGGTCGCAGTTGGCAAGGTGCGCCAATCTTCATCACGGTCGAAGGCGCGAACATTCTGTCGCGCAACCTGATGATCTTCGGCCAGGGCGCCATTCGCTGCCATCCGTTCGTCCTCAAGGAAATGGCCCTGGCAACCCGTGAAGACAAGGACCAGGCGCTGGTCGAGTTCGATGCCTTGTTGCTCAAGCACATCGGTTTCGCCGTCAGCAACGCCGCCAGCACCCTGGTGCTCAACCTGGGCCTGGGGCATTTCGAGAGGGCCCCCGGCAATACCTTGAGCCAGGGTTATTTCCGCGCCCTCAACCGGCAGGCCGCGGCATTCGCGCTGCTGGCGGACTTGAGCATGATGTTGCTGGGCGGAGAGCTCAAACGCCGCGAACGCTTGTCGGCCCGCCTGGGCGACGTCTTGAGCAACCTGTACCTGGCCTCCGCCGCGCTCAAGCGTTATCACGACCTGGATTCGCCGGACCACATGACGCCGCTGTTCACCTGGGCCCTGGAAGAAAGCCTCGGCCAGTCGGAACGTGCGCTGGATGAACTGCTGAGCAACTTCCCGAACCGGGTGCTGGGTTGCCTGTTGCGCCTGGTGGTGTTCCCCTTCGGTCGGCGTCACAAGGGCCCGAGCGACAGGCTCGACGCCGAGGTGGCTGCGGTCATCGGCCGGCCCAAGGGTGACCCGACTCTCGAAGAGTTGCTGCAGGGTTGCTATCGCCCGCAATCGACCGACGATCCGGTGGGCGCCCTGCAACACGCCGCCGACCTGCTGGCCGCCGCTCATCCGCTGCACAAGAAACTGCACGGTGCGCTCAAGCAGGGTCAGCTCAATCCGGCGCCTGGCGAACCCCTCATCGATGCGGCCTTGGAGGCCGGCGTGCTGCAAGCCGGTGAAGCGCAGACCTTGCGCGCGGCCGAGGCGGCGCGGCGCAAGGTCATCGACGTGGATGATTTCGACAAGGCCGAACTGACACTGGCGCCAGACAAGGTCCGTTGATACTGACGGCCAGGTACGCCGTCACCTGTAGCTCTTCACCTACAGCTCTTCATCTATAAAAGCGGGCGCAAGGGCTTTATACTCCTGCGCCCGTTTTGCTCTTGAGGACTTATCTCGTGTCCAATGTCGTTGCCGATCACCTTGTCTTGCTTGACCACTTGCGCAGCATCCTGGTCGCCGTGGGTGAGGCCGAACAGGTGCCCGAAGAAAGCCACGCCTTGTTCCTGGAGCGCTTCGACGAGTTGCGCGCGCAATTGCCCGTCGACCCGATCGAAAGCCAGTACCTGGGCCAGGACCTCCTGTGCCAAGTGATCGTGCGTTACCCACAGATCGCCCACCTGGTGCCTCGCGACCTGCTCTGGTACTTCGCCGGTGACTGCCTGCACTACATGCCTGACGAAGAAATCGCCCTGTACCAGGCCCTGGAAGAACGTCGCTTCGAAGCCGAGCAAAACGACGAGCCTTTCGACTGGAACCAGGAAAAGCAACTGCTGGCGATGTCGGACCAGGACAGCAAGCACTGATTGCGATCCGTCATGCGAAAGGCCCGCACGGTTAAACCGGCGGGCCTTTTTTTGGTCTTGCCGGAGTGTGTTGCCTGGATGGGCCTCATCGCGAGCGAGCTCGCTCCCACAGAAGGTCATGATCAACCGCAGCCAGTGTGGGAGCGAGCTTGCTCGCGATGGGGCCCGTCAGAACAACCCATCACTTTCCGGCACCTCATAGTGCGCCGCGACCTTGCTGGAACGCTCCCCTCCCGCCACCTTGTTCAAGGTCGGCTCCTTCGCCAGGCACTCCACCAGATAATCAATGAACACCCGCAGCTTCGGTGGCAGGTAGCGGGTCGGCGAATGCAGCAACCACAAGCCACCGTGGTACGAAGCGAGGAACGTCCAGTCGGCCAACACCTGCACGATCAACCCCTGCTCCAAGGCGTGACGGGCGGTGAAATACGGCAGGCTACCGATGCCTATGTGCTGCAAGACCGCCCCCAACCGCACCCCCGTGTGATTGGCCGCGTAGCGTCCGCGTACGCCTACGGTGACCGACTTGCTGCCTTTCTTGAATTTCCAACGCGCGTCATTGGGCGATTCGCCCAAGTAAATGCAACTGTGCTCCAGCAAATCGTGGGGATGCGTGGGAACACCCTGTTCCGCCAGGTATTGCGGCGTGGCGCAGAGCAGGTGGTCAATAGTCAGCAACTGGCGCCCCACCAGCCCGGCCGATGGTTGATCGGTAATCCGGATGGCCAGGTCGACGTGATCATCGATCAGGTCGACTTGCCGATCCTCCAGGAACAACTCCACATCAACCTTCGGATAACGGCGCAAAAATTCAGGCATGTGTGGATGAATCACGAAACGCCCCACTGCCTTGGGCACGCTGACGCGGATGCGCCCTTCCGCTTCCTGGGTGAACTGGCCGCTGATTTCCATCACCGACCGAGCCGCGGCGACCATCTCCTGGCAGCGCTTGAACACCTCTTCCCCGCCATCGCTCAAACGCAACTTGCGGGTGGTGCGCTGCAGCAATCGGGTCGCCAGGGCCTTCTCCAGGCGAGAAATGCTGCGGCTGATGGCCGACGGCGATGAGCCTGACTGGCGGGCCGCTTCGGAAAAGCTGCCGGTCTCCACGACCTTGACGAAGACCGCCATTTCGGCGAGCAACGGCAACGGTAGATTTGTGCTCATGACGCAACAGTCCTTTGAAATTTGAACGGATTATCACCCTTTTCCACGCTACCTATAATCCCGTCACAATTTCTGATGTGGGTATGGACCATGACGCTTCGCCTTTTTTTCCATAGCGATGACCTCAAGGCCAACGTGGAAGTCCTGGACTGCAGCCCCCAGGAAAACGAATTCGCCGTGGTGCTGCGCGCCACCCTGTTCCACCCCAAGGGCGGCGGGCAGCCCTGCGACACCGGATGGATTGACGACGGCCAAGTACTGCGCGTCGTTCAAGACGGGCAACAGATCATTCATTACGTCGACCGCCCAGTAGCCCCGGGCATGGCCACGATCCGCGTGGATGAGCAGCGGCGGCGGCTGAATTCACGCCTGCACTCGGCCGGGCACCTGATCGGCCATTTTGCCGAAAGCCGTGGCTGGAAACCGATCAAGGCCCACCACTGGCCCGGCGAAAGCCGTGTGCAATTCCAGCCTGGGGAAAATCCTCAGGAACTGGACAGATCAATCATCCAGCAAGGCATCGATGAGTGGATTGCCGAGGATTTGCCTCGCCTGATCGCATTGCGCGAAGGCTCGCGAGAAGTCGGTTTCGGTGAGCTGTCTGCCTATGGCTGCGGCGGCACTCACGTACGGCGCCTGCAGGAACTGGGAGCAGTCACTATCGCCTCGCTTTCACAAAAGAAAGGCACCTTGTCGGTTCACTACCACGTGGACTGATACCCGCCGTGGCCCGCGGCTCTCGGGCCTACTCGCCCCAGACGGATCGGCCCCCCGGTCCTTGGCGTCGAGTACCTCGATCAGCGGCGCGTTCTGCTTCCCAGGTAACCCTTCATGCTTCTCCACTACCCACCACGAGAAAGGCTCTTTCCCTCATGGGCAGGTTTCTTCGCGCGCTCAAAAGAGAGGCACACCATGTCCGGTTCGCTCAAACTGCAAAGACTATCCCTTCTTCAATTGCCCATAGTGTTCACTCCTGAGGCCTGGCAGCGTGCAGTACTGCTTGAGCATGCAAATCACTCTGAAAAACTGCTGTTCGATCGACTGAGCAATGTATTGCGCGCAGCTTTCGAAACTCGCCGGGCCTATCCACACAACCCCTATGTGGTCTTCGAGGTCGCCCAAATCGGCTCAACGGATCACCCACACCACGCCCCGTTGCTGCGACTGAGCCTTAGCCTGATCCACGAGCCAGACCAGCCTGAGGCACTGCTGATAGCGCTTGCAGGAGAGCACCAGCGCTAAGCCGTAAAAAATATACACCACGGGGCGATCCTGATTTTTCGTCGCAAGGCGGCCCTCTTTCTCATGTAAATCTGTCACGCAAAAAACACGTAAAAGACAAATTATTGACGGCCATCCGATCACCAATTTTCCTTCCGTCACTTTTTAGTCGTTTTTTTGTTTAAGGCGTGGCGCTTTGCCATGCTTGAACTACCTTCAAAAAGAAGCGAGAACAAGGCAAGGGTAATCACCCTTCAGACGACCTGATTGACATCGGTCTCCTTGCTCGACAACCCGGATATTCCGGTTCCCATAAAGCTTTTTCGTAAGCTGCCTGCCGTTCGGTCAGGCCGGTGTAATGCGCCCGTTTGTTTGTAGCAACGAGGCCTGTGCCCGGACCGCTGAAGGGTTGGATGAAATAGAAGGGGCAGCCCGGGCCTCTCAAGTGATCCGTGGCACTGGTTAAGCCTAAGGATGGCCTCTCTATCGAGGATCACTTCATGACCCAGCGCACCGCCCCCGTTTTAAAACATTTCATTCATGGCCTGTTCTGGATGGGCCTTGGCCTGGATGCGGCTCAGGCCGCAGCGGCAAATTGTTCGCAACTGGACAATTTGCCGGCAACCTTCGAGGTCGGCCAAGGGCTCCAGAGCGAACTGCGTATCCTCGCCCCCGTGACGAAATTGGCTGTCGGCGACCCGAAAATTGCCGATGTGCAACCCAGTGGCAGCGATGCCTTCATCCTCACGGGCCTGGCGCCCGGCGCCACCAGCCTGATGGTCTGGACCGACTGTTCGAAAATACCGCGACAGAGCATGGTCTTTGTCAAAGGCCGGGCCACTGAGGCGCTGACGGGCGCTGCGAGCATGCCTTCCGAAGACCCGATGCTGCTTGCCCAGGTACAGACCGACATCCGTTTCGTTGAAGTCAGCCGGACCAAGCTCAAGGAAGCCTCGACGTCGATTTTCGGCAGCCGTGGCAATTTCCTGTTCGGCTCGCCGAGGACCTTGCCCACCATCGGCGGCGTAGTCCGGCCTTCATTGCCGGTCAATAACGACATGTTCAACCTGTCTTTCGCCACCGGTAAGACCCTGTTGATGATCAACGCCCTGGAAGGCAGCGGTTTTGCCTATACCCTGGCGCGGCCGAGCCTGGTGGCCCTCAGCGGGCAAAGCGCGAGTTTCCTGGCCGGCGGCGAAGTGCCGATTCCGGTACCCAGTGCCGGCAGCGACAATGTGTCCATCGAGTACAAGGAATTCGGTATTCGCCTGACCCTGACCCCCACCGTCATTGGCAAGAATCGCATCGCCTTGAAGGTGGCACCGGAAGTCAGTGAGCTGGATTTCACCAACGCGGTGAACATCGCCGGAACATTGGTGCCCGCACTCACCGTGCGCCGTACCGATACCAGCATCGCCCTGGCCGATGGCGAAAGTTTCGTCATCAGCGGCCTGATCAGCACCCGCAACAGCGCCCAGGTGAACAAGTTTCCAGGGCTGGGCGACGTGCCGATTCTCGGCGCGTTCTTTCGTGACAACTCCATCAACCGCGAAGAGCGCGAACTGCTGATGATCGTCACGCCGCACCTGGTCCAACCGTTGGCGGCCGACGCGCAACTGCCGACCTTGCCGGGTGAGCAACTGCGCAATTACGACCCGAATTTCTACCGTATGTACTTCCTCGAACATGGCGAGTTCGACAACCGCAGCGGGCTTTCCCAATGAGCCGGCGCCTGGTGTGCAACGCGTGCGACCTCCAACGGTTCGCCAAGGGGTATTCCATGAAAACAGTGATCGCATTAGCGGCGTCCTTGATGCTTGCCGGTTGTGCCAGCAGCGGCGTGGTGGCTTCACGCACGGCCGATTGCGCCAAGCCCGGGGCCGACCAGGAACTGGCCTTGAACATGGCCGAAGACATGGCCAACGAGGGCCGCTTATACGCCAGCCTGGCGAACCTCGAACGCTTGCCCGAGGACTTGGTCCAGGTCCGCCTGCGCAAGGCTCGGGTACTGCGCCTGATGGGCCGCAACGAGGCCGAACCTTTGTACAAAAGCCTGCTGGGGACATGCCTGGCCGCTGACGGTGAGCATGGCCTGGGTCAATTGGCGGCCGCCAGGAATGACAATTCGGCCGCCACGCAATACCTCGAACGCGCCGCGAAGATGGCCCCGACCGAAGGCAAGATCCGCAATGACCTGGGGGTTGTCTACCTCAATCAGCGACGCATTGCAGAAGCCCGCTTCGAGTTCATGACCGCCATGGAGCTCCAGCAGTCCGACACACTGGCCGCGCTCAACATGGTGACCCTGCTGATTTACCAGGACAACTGGAAGCAGGCCGCCGAGCTCGCGAACATGGCCAAGCTCAGCCCCCAGCAAGTGGCAGATGCCCAAGCCCGTGCCGAAAAAATCAGGGGTTCGGCCACTCAGGCAGCGACGTCACCCGCCAACCACCTGGCCGAGGTTGTCGATGTTTCAACCGGCGCGGTCAAGTAGAGCGTTACGAGGAGTTCAAGAAATGATGACCAAACAATTGATGATCGTGTGTATGGTGAGCCTGTCCACCGCCGCCTGGGCCATTGAGCCTGGCCCCTCCTCGGCCGCACAGCAAGGCACCGAGAGCTGGATGCAACTGCAGATTCGCGGCGTGGTGGCCTCCACCAACCTGCAAACCGCCTCGGCCGCCGAACGCGAGATGGCCATGCAGCGTTGGCTCAACAGCTTCAACTACCCGATCCCGGAGTTCTTTGACCAGGACTCGGCAGGAGAAATCACCAGTAGCAAATGAACCACGCAGAAAACGAAAAGATCGCAGCCTTTGGCGGTACCTGCCTCCGAATCAGGACGGGAACTGTCGAAGGCTGCGATCTTTTGATTTGAACGTATCAATTGTCGCTTATGGCGAGGGAGTGACTGCCGCGTCTTCGACGCTGCGTTGTCGCGTGGGAACTGGAGCCACGCCCACGAAATCGGGTCTTTGATCGTTCCCACGCTGCGTGGGAATACATCCCCTGACGCTCTGCGTCACCTTGCAGAAGCGGAACGCGGAGCGTCCCTGGCGGCATTCCCACGCGGGAGCGTGGGAACGATCGAATCCAGACAACCTGACACAACGAGGTGTTGATCGTTCCCACGCTGCGTGGGAATACATCCCCTGACGCTCTGCGTCACCTTGCAGAAGCGGAACGCAGAGCGTCCCTGGCGGCATTCCCACGCAGGAGCGTGGGAACGATCGAAACCTGTGGGAGCAAGCTTTGCTCCCACAGATCTGATGGGGTGTACGACCGCGAGAGCCAGGTCGGCTACTAGGCCGCCTCGGGGTGGATGTTGATCTCGGGCGCCCCGTTAACCACGATGGCCGAACGTAGGTATTGCGTAGTGGGCATCCCGGCATGGATGCCGGGATAGCCGCGCTGGGCCATGAATGGCCCTTCGCGGCGGGCCCACGGAGCAATGCCTTCGTTCGGGCATGCCGAGCCTAGGCGAAGCACCGAGTGGTGGGGCAAAAAGCGCTTTGCTTACTTTCGCCTGGGCCGGCTTCCGGATTTTCGAAAGTGAGTCGCCGTCAGGGCGAAACCCTAAGCAGCCGTTACCGCAGCAATGGATATGTACTCAGTCAACAAGAGCAACTCCAGCCGTCAGGCCGCCTTCGCGAGCAAGCCCGCTCCCACAATGGGCCTGTGGTGAACACAAGACTCATGGACACTCACCGACCTACATATTCCCGAAGGCCCTGAACACACCAATCATGGCCGGGCCGATGGCGACCAGGAAGAAGCTCGGCCACAGGCAGAAGATCAGCGGGAAGATCAGCTTGGTGCCGATCTTGGCGCCCATTTCTTCCGCGGCCTGGGTACGCCGGTCGCGAAACTCATCGGCGTAGATTCGCAGGGTATCGGCCACGCTGGTGCCGAAACGGATACTTTGCGCCAACAAACTGACCAGGCCCTGGATATCCTCCAGGCCGGTGCGCACGGCCAGTTGCTTGAGCGCCTCGGTACTGGTGATGCCCGCCCGGATCTGCGCATTGACCAACGCCAGTTCCTCGGCCAGCTCAACCTGGCTGACCGACATCTCTTCAGCCACCCGTTCAATCGTCGTGGGCAGGGCCAGGCCCGACTCGACGCAGACCACCATCAGGTCCAGTGCATCCGGGAACGCCGCGCGCAGCCGGCCTTGGCGCGCCTGCTTGCGTTTACCGACGTAGATCGCCGGCAGCAACCAGCCGATGCCTGCGATGAGGGTTACCGCCAGTAGACCAATGGCCACTGAAACCTTGACCATCGGCAGCAGCAACAACGCAATGCCGACCAGCAACAACGGCAACATCAGACGCACGGCCCAATACATCTGCACGGCCGAGGCAGAGCGGTAACCGGCGTGGGTGAGCAAGGTCTGGGTAGCAGACGTGTGGGCCTGGTCGGTGGAGGCAAAACGTTGGCCGACCCGTTCCAGCAAGAGCTGCAGGTTACCCGGCGCCTCCTGCCCCGTCGTGCTTCCAGCGTAACCGCGCTTGATCAGCGCCAGGCGCCGCTGCACCGGATCCTGCAGGCCCAGCATCAAGAGCAGGAGCGCGACGGCCGCCAGCACCGTGCTCAGGCCAATCGCGGCGATGAACAACAGCCGTGCCAGTTCTTCGTTACCGGTCAACCGACTCAACAATCCGAGCAAAAAGTCCATGACTGAAACCTCTCGGCGCAACAGCGCTTAAACCTGGATCCGGATGATCTTTCTTATCCAGAAAATCCCGATCAACATGGCGCAGAACGCGCCGATGATCAGCTTGTGCCCTATGGGGTCATTGATCAGCACGGGCATGTAGCTGGGGCTGGTGAGCACGATGGCGATCGCCAGCACGAACGGGATCGCCACCAGCACCCACGCCGACATGCGCCCTTCCGCCGACAACGTCTTGATCTTGCGCTGGAACCGGAAACGCCCGCGAATCAGCCGACTCAGGCGCTCCAGCACTTCGGTCAGGTTGCCGCCGGTCTCGCGGTGGATGAGGATGGAGGTCACCAGCATCATCACCGTCATGCTCGGCATCCGCTCCAGTAGCCCGAGCATCGCCCGGCGCACGTCGTTGCCATAGTTGATGTCGGAAAACGTCATGCCGAATTCCTGGGCGACCGGCCCCTTGTGCTCCTCGGCGACCAGACGCAGGGTTTCATTGAACGGATGTCCGGCGCGCAAGGCACGGCACATGGCGTCCAGCGCATCCGGCAAACCCTCCTCGAACGCGGCGAAGCGCTTGTTGCGGTCACGCAGGATTTTCAACACCGGCGCCCAGGTCAGCGCAAAGGCCGCCAGCAGTGCCATCCACCAGACCAACGAAACCATCAGCACCAAGGCACCGGCCGCCACCCCCAGGATCAGACCGAGCAGCATGACCCGATAAGCCCGGTATTCATGGCCGGCCTGCTCGATCAGTTGCGTCAGGTTGGCCATGAACGGCAGTTGTTCCAGGCGGGCTTCCAAGGGTGACAGGCGCGTCAGGTATTTCTGCCGCAACACGGTCTGCATGTTGGGCAAGTGGTTGGCCTTCTCCAGCACATGCAGGCGCCCACGAATACGCTTGCGCATTTTGCCGGCTTCGCCGAACACCGGCACCACCACGCCCTGGGACAGCAGGAACACGGCGATGAACACCATGCCAAGGAAGATCAGGATGAACTCACTGGGGATATTGTTCATGACGTGCGGCCCTCCATCCACTCAGGACGAAACAAGGTCAGCGGCAACTCGATGCCGCGCTTGGCCAGCACATCGCGGAAGGCCGGGATCATGCCGCTGGGCCGATATTCCCCGAGCACCTCGCCGTGCTCGCCGATACCCTGGCGCACGAAGGAGAAAATTTCGGTCATGGTAATGACCTCCCCTTCCATCCCGTTGATCTCTTGCATGCTCACCACGCGTCGCTTGCCGTCTTCTTGACGCTCCAGTTGGATCACCACATCGATGGCCGAGGCAATTTGTTGACGCATGGCCTTGATCGGAAATGTCGCCCCGGTCATCGACACCATGTTCTCGATTCGCCCCAGCGCATCCCGTGCGGTGTTGGCGTGAATGGTGGTCAGCGAACCGTCATGGCCGGTGTTCATCGCCGTGAGCATGTCCATCGCTTCGGCGCCACGCACCTCACCGATGACAATCCGGTCCGGGCGCATGCGCAGGCTGTTTCGCACCAATTCCCGCTGGCTCACCTCGCCGCGCCCCTCGATGTTCGACGGCCGGGTTTCCAGGCGCACCACGTGGGGCTGTTGCAGTTGCAGCTCGGCCGAATCCTCGATGGTGACGATGCGCTCGTTGTGGGGGATGAAACTGGAGAGCACGTTGAGCATGGTGGTCTTGCCGCTGCCGGTCCCGCCGGAGATCAGCACGTTCAGGCGCCCGCGAACAATAGCCTTGAGCAGCAAGGCAATGGCCGGGGTCATGGTGCCGACCTGGATCAGGCTGTCGGTGTTGAGCAGGTCCACGGCGAAGCGCCGGATCGACATGCTCGGACCGTCGATGGCCAGCGGCGGGATGATCGCGTTGACCCGCGAACCGTCCTTGAGCCGGGCGTCCACCAACGGCGAAGACTCGTCGATACGGCGCCCCAGGCTGGACACGATGCGGTCGATGATGTTCAGCAAATGCTGGTCGTCGCGAAACCGCACGTCGGTGCGTTGCAGCTTGCCGAAGCGCTCGACATAGACCGAGGCAAACCCGTTGACCAGGATGTCGGACACGCTATGGTCGGCCAACAGCGGTTCCAGCGGCCCGAGGCCGAGTACTTCGTCGGTGATCTGCTTGATGATCAATTGCCGGCTGACGGTGCTCACTGGCGCCGAATGTTCCTCGAGCAGGCGCTGGCAGATATCGCGGATCTGCCGCGCGGCCTCGGCCTGCTCGAGGGCATCGAGCAACGACAGGTCCATGACCTTGAGCAGTTGCTGGTAGATCTTTTCCCGCCATTCGGCCTCCACGGGCGTGACCTGGCTGCGGGTTTCATACAGCACGTCCGGAATGGCCTGCTCCCAGGCCATCAAGGCGTCCGTCGGGTCCGGCAAGTCATCGCCGGGCTGGGCGCCCGCGGCGGTGCCAGGTTTGGCGGGCTGTTTGCGCAAGCGGTTACGAAAGTCGCTGATCATGGGTCATCCCCCGAAAAAACGGTTGAAGGCACGTTTAAGCAAGCCCTTGTCCGTGGCCATCTGGTGACCGACCAGGTCTTCGGTCAAATCGCGCAACGCAGCGGTGATTGCCGCCTTCGGCGCATGCAGTCCCAACGGCACGCCAGTGTTCTGACTCTGGCTGACCAGGTTGAAGTCATTGGGCAATTTCGACAGGTTCGTGCAGCGCAGGGCCTCGCCGATGTCCTTGAGACTGACGGCGGCGTTTTTGTCATAACGGTTGATCACGATCTGCAACTGCTCCCCACGCACGCCCAGGTCTTCGCGAAGGATCCGCACCAGAGCGCTGGCATCACGCAGGTGGCTGACGCTCTGTTGCACCACCACGTACACCCGGTCCACCTGTTCCAGCACCGAGCCGGTGAGGTGATCGATCTGCCGCGGCAGGTCCACCACTACCCAGTCATAGCTGGCGCGGGCCAGTTGCAACAGGGCGTCGAGCTGCTCGGGTTGAGCATCCTGGGGCAGGCACAACTCACCGGCCCGGCCTCCCAGGACGTGCAGGGTCGGACTGAAGTGGCTGCAAAAACCCCGTAGCGCGACGCTGTCCATCTCATCGATCTGCTGCAGCACTTCCAGATGACTGTGGGACTGCGCCACGTCCAGGTAATGGGTCACGCTGCCAAATTGCAGGTCCATGTCCAGCAACAGCGTATTGCCTGCCCGGGCGCTGAGCTGCTGGGCCAGGTTGCACGCCACCAGGGTTCCGCCCGAGCCGCCCTTGGCGCTGATCACCGCGATCAGTTTCCCTTCGTTGCCGTTGCCGAGACGGACTTCCGCCACCAGGCGATTCAGCGCCGCCACCAGTTCCGTATCGGCGACGGGTTCGGGCAGCACATCCCGGGCACCGGCCTGCATCGCCAGGCGCATGCCCTCCTGCTCGCCCAAGGGACCGCACACCAGCATCGGCGGACGCTCATGGGCAGGGCGTTGCAGCAACGCCGACAGTTCCTCGCGCCACAGATGGCTGACGCGCAACAGCAGCAGGTCGGGCATGCGGTCCAGGCCGTAGAGCGGATCGACATGGCCGTTGCTGACCAGGCGCGTGCTGACCTCAAGGCCAGGCATGCGCTGGCAGACACATTGCAGGTCGCGCAGGGACGTAGCATCGCGACTGCTGATCAGTATCCGCAGCCCGGCTCTGCCGGTGGTGGTCGAAAGCGGATTTTCCCTGGTGTTCAGCATGGTGTGATCTCCCCGGAATCGGAATGACGCCCAAGGCTTTCGCGTGGCAAGGTTGCCCTGAACGTGGGCAAGGCAATGGGCACGCCCAAGCCGGGAATGAACAGGTTGAAAACAAAGTTCTGCACGCTCAGCCGGACATAGCGAATGGCTCGAAAGCCGGTGGCGCCGGACGTGTCGGTGGGGTTCGCTACCACGGCGCCGTTGACGTCCAGGTAGGTCAGCGCCAGGTTCGAGGTCGCCAGGTTGCTGATCAGTTGGCTGGTGCCGGCGTCCGTCGCGGCGTTGAAGATGGCCCGGCGCAAGACCACCGGATCGCTGACATTGCACACCGCCGCCAGCCGCGCACCACGGCGCGCCGCTTCATCCAGCGCATTGACCGTGAAGTACAGCCGGCCCATTTCCACCACGCCGAACAGCAGGATGAACACCAGCAAGCCCACGAAGGAGAACTCCACGATGTAAGTGCCGCGCATGTGCTTGTGATTCATCACAGCGCCCTCATGACAGTGGTCGCCACCAACTGGATGCCCAGTGGAATGGCATTGCCGAAAAAACCCGGGATCGAACCCGCGCAGTTGCCCGCGCCAATCACCGGGCAGAAGGTGTAGGTAATGGTGACGCGCACATGATCGATGCCCTCGGCGGCGACCTGCACATTCGCCGTGGTCAAGCCTGACACCACGGCGGTTCCCGTCGCGCTGGGCACGCCATACACCGCGACGTTTTTCGTCTGGGTCAGGAGCGTGCTGCCCAAGGCGACAGTGCCAAGGGTGGAGTTCCAGGCCTGGCTGGCGACGAAGCGGTCGGCATCGCGGCTGGCCTGCAACAGTACGTTGTACTGGTAGAGCATGCGGCCGAACTCGCCGAAGGCCAGCAGCAACAACAGCAACAACGGCAGCACCAGGGTGAACTCCACCAGCGCCACGCCTTGCTGGGCTTGCGCGGGTTTGAACTGAGAAAGTCCCATGACGCCTCCTACGAGTCGGTGCTCGGAGTGCCGCTGCCGTTGAGATAGGTTTTGTAGAGCTGGATGATCTGCGGGCCGGCATCGGTGGAGGGTGTAGGACCGGGTACGTTGTCGCCTTCGCACTCCTGGACGAACTGGCCAAAGATGATGGACTCCGAACCACCGCCGTCCACTGGCTGCACGACGAAGTAGCAGCCGAACCCCAAGACTGGAATCGACGTCGAGCCGCTCAGTTTCCCGGCGCAATCGCCAATCACGATCTTCAACATCCGGCGCTCGAAAACCCCGTTGCTTTGGCAACCGCTGGCGCCTCCCGCCACACAGGCGGCGACCTTGGCCCGCCAGTCGTTGTAGTCCTGTATCGCCTCGCCACCCGACGAGAGATCGCCGTTGCTCGAGGTAATGGGCTGGCCTTTGTATTGCGCCTGGGAGAGCGCATCGTTGTAGGTGATCGCCGGGGTGCCTGAGGCCGTGACCAGGTCCGGTGGGTAGTCCGAAGAACTGACCGGACCATTGTAGATACCGAAGCGCGTGTTCAAGCCCTGGGAAGTAGGGCCGGCTTTATTGCCCGGCGCCGTCTGGACGTTGCTCCCGACACTGCGGCAAACCGAGCCACCGCCGGCCAGGTCCTCCCGGACTGCACTGCCGCCCGAGCCGAAATCCAGCAATTGGAAATTGCCCGGCCCAATGGGCGATGTATTCCCCGCCGCCGTCTTCAAGACCTCCAGGTCGCCAAATTGGTATCCCCAGAAGTTGCCGGCGCCAGGGTTGTATTGAGTGGGATCGCCACAGACCATCAACGGCGCCAGGTCACAAGGCGAGGTGGGGCTGGGACCTGCCGTTGCAATCGCCGCCACGCGCTTGTTGCCCAAGCCGGCGCTGCCCATCGTTTGCACGAAACTCCAGAAAAAACCGTTCAATTGATAACTGGACACCGACACCCGCACGTATTTGGCATCGGCAGGCCCGGGATAGGAGAACGGGCCGTAGACGCTGCTGGACAGTTCCACCACGGCAAACGCGCCCGGGTTGCCGGCGATCGCGGTGGCCAGTTCGGTGTTGCCGGCGGCGTTGGCATTTCTGTTCAACGTGTCCAGGGCCGCCGCGCGGGTGCTGCTGGCCATGTTGATGCCACCGCTCACCTGGCTCAGGGTCTTGGCCCCGCCCAAGGCCGCGGCATCCACCGCATTTTGCAGGCGCGTCTTGTTCAGCAGCATGTGCCCGCCATCCAGGGCCAAGGCCGCCATCATGGAAATCGCTACCAGCGCGATCACCATCAGTACACTCACCGCCCCTCCCTGGCGCCGGATATTGGCATTCATCATCGAGCCCTCATCTACAACGTTTGAGGATCGGCATCGCCACGGCCCGGACAGGCCTGGCATGGAGGCGTCATTCAGCGGACATTGATCACGCTGCTTTCAACGCCGCGGATCAGCGTGATCGCCCCGCCTTGCGGCTTGGCACTGCGTTGCACCACAGGTTTTGGCACCGGGGCGGCCGCCATGGCCATGACCGGCGCAGGGGCTGGCGGCGCAACGGCCACGGCCTTCTTCTCCAGGTTCAACGGGTTGCGCAAGGCCAATTGCAGCTTGCCTTCGGTTTGCGCAGTGACCAGTGCTTCGGCTTCGGTGGCCGACATTTCCAGGGTCACGGCCCGTACTACCACCGGCTGGGTCTTGTCGGTGCCCGCCGTCTGGTCCACCGCCAGCACCCGCAGGTTTTCCAGGATGGTCCGGGACGTGGCGCTGTTGCTGCCGGCGCTGGTGGTCTTGGTCGCCAATACATCGACCCGGTTGCCCGGCAAGAGAAAGCCGCCCACGCCGACCACATCATCCACACGAACCGAAATGGCGCGTTTGTCCGGCGCGATCAGCGAAGCCAGGGTGCTGCCGCCCAAGTGCTCACTCAGACGCGCGCCCCGCACGATGTCGCCGCGCAGAATGTCGAAGGTGGCGATCTTGCCCACGGCCTTTTCGCTGGCATCGAAAGCGTCGTCCGGGATCGTATCCATGGGCATGCGCACCGTGGTGACTTGCTGGGCCTCGACCATTTGCCCGAAGGGGATTTCCACCGTGGCGACCACCACGCTTCGCAAATGATCATCGGGGGACGCGTTGAGTCGTGCGCTCAGCCAGGCGTCAGCCATCCATGCGGCACCAAGGCCCATTACCAGGGAAACGCCAATCAGCGGAAGCGTACGAGAGCTCATGTCGGTATCTCCAGATCAAAGGAAGTCGAGCTGAACGAAGTAGTTGTGCCAGGCCCATTCCAGCTCTTGCGGCAACAGGGGGCCGGAACCGCCCAGGTAACGCTGGCGATCGAGCGCCATGTTCAACAGGTCACGGGGGTGGCATGGCACCAGCGGCATGCCTTCGCTTGCATACAACCGCTGCAGGACATAGCGCACCAACAGCGGGTCATGCGGGATGCCCAGGCGCTCGCACTCCTGGCGCCAGATGCGTTCGTAATCCTCGGGCTTGAGGTAGCCGAACTGCACTTTGTAGCCAATGCGCCGCAGGAAGGCCTCGTCGGCCAGTTCGAGGGGATTGAGGTTGGTGGAAAACACCAGCACCAGGTCGAACGGCAGCTCGCAATGCCGACCGCCGCCCAGGTTGATGAAGTCGCGCTTCTCCTCCATCGGCACGATCCAGCGATTGAGCAACTCCGCAGGGGCCATGCGCTGGCGCCCCATGTCATCGATGATGAACAGGCCGTTGCTGGCCTTGAGCTGCAACGCCGCCTGGTATTGCCGGGTGAACGGGTCATAGCGCACGTCCAACTGCTCCATGCTCAGCTCGCCGCCGGTGATGACGATCGGGCGTTTGCAGCACAGCAGCCGACGGTCGATGCCTTCGTTGAGCATCAGGTTGTTCGCTTGGCCATTGTCGTCCAGGCGCTGGTGCACCTGCGGGTCGTAGATCTCGATCACCGACTCGTTGATGACGATGGCATGGGGCACCCAGATGGCCTCGGCGAACAGCCGGATCAATCGGCTGCTCACATAGGTTTTTCCGGTGCCCGCCGGCCCGTAGATCATGATCGCCCGCCCGGAATTCAGGGCGACGCCCAACTGGTCGAGCATGCCTTGGCTCAGCACCAGGCCGGCCAAGGCCTGGTTCATGTCCTTGGCGGTGATGCGACCGTGGTGGATGGTCTGGATCTTGATCAGCGAGCGATACGTGCTCACCGGGAACGGCGCAGCGCCGATGTAGCCACTGCGGGCCAGGGCGTCACGGGCCGAACTGCGACCGCGCTCGGTGAGGCCATAACGCAGCGTCTGCCCACCGGTTTGCCCCAACTGGCCCAGCACTTCGACACGACCGTCCTTGCGCAGGAACGCCAGGACCTCCTCCAACACCGCGCCGGTCAGCGCCAGGCGCTCCACCAACCGCGACATGTCCAGCACACCGGCGTCGTGCAGATGCTTGCACACCAGCTCCCCCAGGAAACTGTCGGTCAGGCCTGTGTCGCGAATGGTGCATGGCTGGGGTGCCAGGCGTTGCACCGCTTCCCGTTCGCTGGGGTAGGCATCGCTATCGTTGATGACGTGCATGACTAGACTCCCCAGCCGCCGGCAACCAGTTGCCAGTAAACGCTGTTCAAAGTGCCGATCAGGATCGCGATCGAATAGGGAAAGGGTTTGCCCGCCACTTCATCCGCAGTCGGCGCCAGATAGGCCTGGGCTCGGACAATCAACCAGTAACGTCCAAGGGTCTGGAGCAGTTGGCCGCGGGCCAGGACGATCAGGAAACCGCACACACCGCCGGCGATCAGGCTGAACAGCGCCGCCCACAGTGCGTAATGAAAAGGCAGGAAGCTGCCGACCATGGCCATCAGCTTGACGTCACCGGCGGCCATGCCGCCGACGGCGTACATGGGCAGGAACAGCGCGAAACAGATCAGCATGCCCAACAGGCTGTCGCCCAGGCCACCGATCCCGCCGGTATACACCTGGCCAGCCAAGCCCAGGGCAAGGCCCAACAGGACCAGCGTGTTGGGGATGCGGTGGCGAAGCAGATCGCTCACCACCGCCACACCCAGCAGTCCCAGCAGCAGTACCGTCGACACCAGCAGTTCCATGGACATGATGCGTCTCCCTGGGGGGATTTTCGTTAGCAGGCGACGTTGCTATTGACGACCTGGCACAGTGCCCGGATCTTGGTATCCACGGCGCCGCCCAGAAGAACGAAGGCCGCCGCTACCAACACCGTGATCAAGCCACCCGCCACCGCGTATTCAACGATGGTCAGGCCGTCTTCATCTTTGGCGAACTTGCTGATCGAGTTGCTTATTGTCTGGAGAGTCATTTCATGAACCTCACGCGGGTCAGAAGTACTGTTACGAACTTGATGGGAGGGGACAACGCGAAGTCCATTTGATTGATTCGTTGTACTCACTGCATGAGAGTCGCAAGCGGTTTTCCTTGAAAGTGACCGTGCCCCCTTCACTGCAAGTCGCCGCTGTCAGCAGGCAACGTTGCCGTTGACCGCCTGGCACAGCGCACGGATCTTGGTGTTCACGGCACCGCCCAGAAGCACGAACGCGGCGGCTACCAACACGGTGATCAACCCACCGGCCACGGCGTATTCCACAATGGTCAGGCCATCTTCATCTTTGGCGAACTTCAGCACCGAAGCCTTGATTGTTTGAAGAGTCATTTCGCACACCTCATCGGGTTGTTTATCAAGGGCAGTACATTGCGAACTGCCTGATGCAACCCTAGTCAGCAGGTGATCATTGCCGTTAGGAGGATTTTGCACATCGCTAGGATTTTTTTGCGTCGCACAGGACAGGCGCCGGGACGGGAAATCCAGCCCTGGGACAGCGGGAACGGGCGTCCCATGACGCCGGATGGCGCTAAACGATCGGACTTTTATAAAAATTTATTCGGCGAAATGATGGCACAGTGGCAATACTGCTAGCTAAAGGGCAGCAAGCACCTGTGGGTAGTCGTCCTATGGCGTCAAATCCGACTGCAAAGCCAAAGCTGTTATGGGTCGATCTGACCCATGACCGGTCCACCCCGGAACTCGTCTCCCTGTTCCAGGACACGTGCGACTGCACGCTGGCAAAAAACGCCATGCTGCCCAGCGCGGAACAGGTCGACATGATCTGCATCCATTTTGATCGCCCGGACACGCCGGGCCTGCGACGCCTGTTGGAGATCAAACGAACCGCTCCTGGCACGCCCATCACCATGTTCACCGTGCAACACTCCGAAGAGCTGGCGGTGTGGGCCATGCGCTCCAGCGTCTGGGAATACATGGTGCTGCCCTTGTCCGCCGCCGAGAAAAAGCGCTACCTCACGGCCGTGGTGCAACTGTGCGAGCTGCGCCGCAATGCCAATGGCCGAGCAAAGACCTCGCAGATCGACCACTCCCCGACCCTGCCGGACAGCATTCGCCTGACCGCCGGGCACCAGAAGCACCAGGCCCTCAGCCACATCATGCTGTACATCGACCAGCATTTTCGCGACAGCATCGATCAGCGCGACCTGGCCAAACGTTGCGGCATGACGACGTTTCGTTTCAGCCGGGTGTTCAAGGAAGCCAATGGCCTCGGTTTCACTGACTACGTATTGAACAAACGCATGAGCTTCGCCAAGGAGTTGCTCGATAACAGCCAGATGCCCATCACCAGCATCGGCTACGAGGCCGGCTTCAAGGACCCGTCCTACTTCGCTCGCGCCTTCAAGCAATACGCCAGTTGCACGCCCAGTGAATACCGTCTCGCGTACCAGATGCGCAACGCACATCCGGCACCGGAGCCCGCGGATGAGGCCGCCCTGGAAGCGATTGAAAACCTGGTGCACAGCCTTGAGGGGTAAAAGGTTTTGTACCGTTATCGCCATCTTTCCATAAGCATCCCCATCCGTACCAGAGCTAGACCGGACGCCCATGGCCGGGGAGCGACCTCGTCGATAGAGCACTCCCCCGCCCCTGCCTGACAGGCGCCCCGACTCACGGGGCGAGTTTTCTTCTCTCGATAGGAATGGACAGGACAATGCTGGTCCGCGTCTCACCGTACGCGTTGATTTTCGCAATAATGTCCTCGATCTCAGCCATGGACCTGGCGTAGATGCGGATCAGATAAGAGTCATTCCCCGTGATGTGCAGGCACTCGACGACTTCGGGTATGTCGGTGAGTGTCGCTATCAACTTGGCTTTCGCCGGCTTGAGGGTGGTGATGCCAACGACAGCCGATATGCCATACCCCAGCTTGGTTGGATCTAACTGAGCGCAATAGCCCTTGATGACCCCGGAGTCTTCAAGTTTGCGCAACCTGTCATTGGTGGCAGGAATAGAAAGCCCCGCGTGCTTGGAAAGCTCTGTGATGGAAATGCGACCACAGTCCTGTACCTTACCCAGGATTTTGACGTCTATACGATCCATGTGCGTTTTCCCCGGTTAAAAGTATAAATTTTAATGAAAAGCCCGCGTTTTTCATTAAAAAAAGCATGCACCAAAATAAAGCATGGCGCTAGTCTATTTCCAGCCTGAAAAACCTGAAAAGAATCCGGGCAATCAACGGCCCTGCTCTTTAGCGTGACGCACTCATAATAAAATATTCTCTCCAGGGATGGTGTTTGCATGGAAGATGAAAAGAAAAAGTGTGAAAAAAAACCTCACCCGCTCGTCCAGCACATTGGCACGCAAGTCCTAAGTCTCCGGCATTTCAAGAAAGATCAGTTACTGATGTACCTGATGGGCGTCGGTTTCTTTTCGTTGGGTGCCAAGTGTTTCATCATCAGCCAACTGGGTACTGACCCATTAGATGTCCTGATCATCTCGATCGATAAAATACTCATGCTGGGCATGGGCGTTTGCTCGGCTATCGTATCGCTGTTTTTCCTGACATGGTGGGTGCTCTGGAACAAAAAATACCCACCGATAAGTCCCTTCATTACAACGACGCTGACCGGGCTGCTGATCGATCTCTGGTCGTGGCTGGGGCTCGGGGAGTATTTGATCGTCAGAATGAATGAGTACGCGTTATTGGTCTCGGGGCTGATGCTGTGTGCCTATTCCTCCGCCTTGATCATCATGAGCGGTATCGGCATCAGAATCATGGACCTGGTGGTATTGACCATGGTATCCAAATGGAACTGGTCGTTCACCAAAGCCAAAATGATTATTGAAATCGGCATCTTTTCGAGCGGTTGGCTTTTAGGCGGGCCCTTCGGTATCGGCACGATTGCATTTCTGCTGGTGATCGGCCCGCTTATTCAACCGTTCATGAACATGAATGCCAAGCGCTTTGCACTTAAAAACTATGGATTGATGAGCGCTTCATCCGCTTACTAATAAATCTACAACCATGACTGCCCTGCAGGGCGGCAGGATCGTTTCGCCTCGCCTTTTTAAACCGATGCTATTGATGGCAACTTCCGTGATGAGGAGTGAAAGATGGACACTACAAAAAATAAAAACTGGACCTTGGAAAGCAGCCCGGCAAAACTGGAAGAAATACTCCCCGGGGGTGCTGTGAAGTGTCATCTTTCCCCGCGCAATTGTGTGATCCAGGAAGGCAAGTTAGGTTTTTGCAAAGTGCGCGGAAACCGTGGGGGCAGGCTCGTTACATTAAACTACGGTAAAGGCGTTCACAGCACCGAAGAGACAATCGAAACCGAAGCCGTTTTCCACTTTGCCCCGGGGGAGCGAATCTTGTCCCTGGGTAATATCGGCTGCATGCTCAACTGCGGTTACTGTCATAACTGGAAGACATCGCAGGCCAAGTACGTCACCGACAAGGACGTTTACTACTACACCCCCGAGCAGGTGGTGGAAACCGCACTCAAGCACGGCATACGCGTCATTTCCTGGACGTATAACGACCCCGTTGTCTGGCACGAATTCATCCTCGACACAGCAAAACTGGCCAAGGAAGCGGGCCTGATCAACCTCTATAAATCGGCATTCTTCATCAGCGAAGAGGCCATTGATGAGTTACTGCCGGTCATCGATATTTTCTCGATTTCGCTGAAATCCATCTCCCCGGAATACTACCGCAAGGTCACCACCGGCTGGGTAGAGCCCGTTTTGGCAGGTATCAAGAAAGTCTATGACGCCGGCAAATATGTCGAGGTCAGCACCTTGATGGTGACCGACATCAGCGACGACGAGGAAACGGCCAGGAAAATCAGCCAGTGGGTCTTGGATGAACTGGGCCCGAACGTACCGCTGCACTTCGTCAGGTTTCACCCCGATTACAAAATGAGCAACAGCATCCGTACGCCTGTGGACAGGCTCCTGAAGGCTCGGGACGTTGCTCGGAGCATGGGCGTTGAGCATGTCTACCTGGGTAACGTGAATGACGTCGAAGGGACCAATACCAGTTGCAACCACTGTAACGCCCTGCTCGTCACCCGTTATGGCCTGAACGCTGAAATCATCGGTCTGGACAGCAAAGGATGCTGCTCTCAGTGCGGACATGATGCGCATTTCAAATTGCTGGGTGAACACCAGGCGAACGCCCCTGTCGAGTTGCGCGAGGACGCGTTGAGCGCCTACGAGAAGCGAAAGTTCGAATGGCACGGAGACATTGTCTCGCTGCACGCCCAAGTGCTGAATACCGAAGACTTCGAACAGACCGTCTACCTGCGACGCAATTATACGGACGGGCACAACAGCGATTGGAAATCACTGACCTTGCGCCCCCATGAAAGCTATCGATTCATCGTTGCCAAGGCTCGTATCGATGAAACAGGCCCTGAAGTCTGGCTCCCCAACGGCGTGAACTCGAACCTTCATGAAGTCTTCGACAGGGCCCACTTCCCGACAGAGTCGATTGAAGAAATCGGTATTTCGCAAAATGACATCACCCCGACCGTGGGTTACGAGGGTAAGCAAAACATGTATGAACAGGTCATCAAACTGGTCAGCCAAGCATGAAAGTGTCTACAGAAATACTTCATATCAAGGTGGATGACCGGGACGCCCACCCTTCGGTAACGCCTATTTATCAGTGCAGCGCTTTCAACGCCGACTCGACCTTCTTCTACTCAAGGAAAGCCAACCCCAACGTGACGGAACTGGAACAGGTCGTCGCGTCCCTGGAGGGCAGTGAACATGCCCTGGCCTACAGCACCGGGATGAGCGCGATCTACATGGTGTTGGAACTGTTGAAACCGGGTGCTTCGCTGGTCATCAACAAATACATCTATGGCTGCTCCTATAAATTGTTCCAGCGCTATGCGGCACGTATCGGCGCACACCTGACGATTCTGGACCTCACCACGGCAGAGGGGCTGAAGGCCTTGCCGGCGAACGTCGACATGGTCATTTTCGAAACGCCGACCAATCCCTTCCTGAAAGACATTGATATCCATGGGGTCAGCAGGGCCGTCAAACAACACAACCCGCAGGCGCTGGTGGTCGTTGACAATACCTGGGCCACACCGATATTTCAGAAGCCGTTGAATTTTGGCGCCGACATATCCCTGTACAGCGCAACCAAATACTTCTCAGGACACAGCGATGTCATGGGCGGCCTGGTGCTGGTCAACAATGAAACGATTTACAACCGTCTCCTTGAGGGTCGCTTTTATTCAGGCACGATACTCACCCCCAATAGCGCCTGGTTGCTGCGTAGAAGCATGCAGACGTTCCACCTGCGCATGGAAAAACACAGCCAGACGACGGCAAGCATGTTCAACTATCTGCGCGAGTTGCCTTTTATCGAGCATGTCTATTACCCACGCATCGATGGCCAGCAATTGACCGGTTATGGCGGCATTGTGTTTGTTGATATTCGGCCCGATCTGGTGCCCTTTTACAAAACGTTCACCAGCGCGCTCAAATGGTTTGGCACAGGCACCGGAATGGCCTGCGTGACCTCGATGGTCGCCCAGCCCTTCAGTGGCAGCCACGCCTCGATGACGGATCAGGAAAAAGCGGACATGGGCATCGAGAAAGGCCTGGTTCGATTGTGCTTTGGCCTGGAGGATCTTGAAGACCTCAAGGAGGACCTGCTCCAGGCATTCGAAACCATGGAAAGCAAGGTCGATCAGAAAAGCTCACTCGATCCTGCATAGCGTGTCATCACAAGCAACGAGCCTTCAGTGGCTCGTTGCTTTTTTATGGAGAAGCGAAAAGTGTCCAGCGCATTCGAAAACACGATATTCGAAGACCCCACCCTGAACGTTATCCACCTTCTAAACTCCATCGCCCAGGAAAATCCGGAGGCCATTTCACTGGCCTCCGGTCGACCCGATGACCAGCAGTGCGACCCGTCGCTCATCGACCGGGGCCTGGCCCAGTACAAACTTCACGTTGCCGGCACGGGGCACTCACTGGCGACGCTGCTTTGCCAATATGGAAAAACCTCGGGAATCATCAATGAAACAATCGCCACCTATTTGCAGGCGGATGAAGGGATAACAGTCTCCAACCCTGAAAGCATCGTGGTGTGCCTGGGGTTCCAAGAAGCCTGTACCTTGACGCTCCTGTCCATTTTTGAAGGCGGTGGGATTTTATTGGTGCCTGACCCGGTGTTTTCAGGGATCACGGGCATCGCAAAACTGCTGGGCATAAAAATAGTCCCCGTCCCCATGGCGGCTTTTCTCGACCCAATCGCCCTGCGCGGAATCATTGAAGAACTTGAATCCAGAGGGGAAAAAATCAAAGCACTGTATGCCGTTCCGGATTTTAGCAATCCGACCGCCGACAGCCTCTCCTATCAAGCCAGGACAGCCATGCTTTCCTTGGCCAATGAAAAGAATTTTTTCGTCCTTGAAGACACGGCCTACCGTTACTTCAGGTACGAAGGCGATGCCATTGCGTCCATGAAGTCCATCGACAGCAGTCGAGTATTCTTGCTGGGCTCCTTTGCCAAGTCGATTTTTCCAGGCTTGCGCATGGGTTATGTGGTCGCACCGGAGGGCGCCGGCCTCATGTCATTCAGCACCCGATTGTGCAAGGCCAAAAGCCTGATCACCGTCAATACCCCTGCCCTGTGCCAAGCGGTCGTCGCCGGTTTGCTGATCGAGAACAACCACTCGCTCAAAGAGCTGAACCAACCCAGGGTGTTGTCCTATACGAAGAAAAGAAACCACATGCTTGAATGCCTCAAGCGTGAATTCCCGCTCAAGGCCCGCGCCCAAAGAGCGGTCAGTTGGAATCAACCGGCCGGCGGCTTTTTCATCAATCTGCAGCTGCCTTTCGCCTTTGGGTATTGCGAAATGCGCGAATGCGCCCAGCAGTTCAAGGTGATCGTATTCCCCACCACTTTATTTTCGCTGACAAATGAGGCGGCTAATCAGGTCAGGCTTTCATTCAGCAATGCCACCGCCCCAGACGTCACCCAAGCCATAGGCCGCTTCAGGGCGTATGTCGAGTCCAGACTGCAGTAAGACCTCTTTTATCAGGTTGCCGTGGCCAGCATGACGCCAGTGGCGACCTGGTAGGCCCCCAGAATGGTGATGGTCGCCCCCGAAAAGTAGTTGATCAGCCTTAGCTTCGATTCGGCAATCCGCGCCTTGAAAATGGAGGAGAACCCGCTCAGGCCCAGCCACCAGGCAGCCGAGCCCAGGAATATACCGGTCACCATCGGCAGCAAGGCGTGCTGGCCGCCTTGGTCGCTGGCCATGCCATCGCTCAACGCGGCAAATATCGCGATAAACGACAAGATGGTCATGGGGTTCGACAGGGTCAGGAACAGCGTGGTCGAGTAGGCTTTGAACATGTTGGCACGCTCACCTGCCATGGCGGTCGCGCCCCCCTTCGATCGTATTGTCTGATAGCCAATGTAGGCGAGGAACAGTCCACCAAAAATACACAACCAAGGTTTGAAGCTGATCAGCGTCGCGATGATGGCCGTGACCCCGAGGGCCCCGATGAATCCGTAGATCGAATCGGCAGTGGCGGCCCCCAATCCCGTTGCGAAACCGGCTCTCCAGCCCAGCATGAGGCTTCGCTGTATGCACAACAGCCCAATAGGCCCCACAGGGGCAGCAATGCACAGCCCAATGACCATCGATTTAACAAAAATCAGCATAAATGCACCTCCAGAATGGGTACTGGAAGGTTAGGAGAAGTGCTTTTTTTTAGGAATGAACTATTAATCTTCCTGAGCGTTTTACCTTAAGTTTTGCATGAAGTACTTTCGCTTCGCCTTCATTATTAAGGTAAAGCGCAGCAAGCCCCCTAAGACAACGAAAATCGTCCGTTAAAGATCTATACGCGCTGAATGACCTTTTCACGCGCATAAAAAAAACGCCGCTCGTATGAGCGGCGTTTTTTTGAATTTGGAGCGGGAAACGAGACTCGAACTCGCGACCCCGACCTTGGCAAGGTCGTGCTCTACCAACTGAGCTATTCCCGCAAATGGCGTCCCCTAGGGGACTCGAACCCCTGTTACCGCCGTGAAAGGGCGGTGTCCTAGGCCACTAGACGAAGGGGACAC